>JACXUW010000200.1 GCA_014763705.1 Micrococcales bacterium
GCCGGCCACGAGGTCGGCGACCTGGCGCCGCACGAGGGCGTCGAGGTCGGCGTCCGGGAGGGTCGTCACCGGCACCTCCGCCGGGGCGAGGAGCGCCCGCCCGTAGGCCGTCCGGCTGTGGTGGCTGACCCCGAGGTGCCGCTCTCGACGGTCGGTGCCGGAGACCCGCAGCGACGCGACGCCGCGGCCGCCGAGGACGTCGGCTGCGTGCAGCGCCTCGGCCGCGGCGACGCCGGAGTAGCCCCAGCGGGTGCCGGTGCCGACGTTGCCCGGCCCCTGGGCGACGACGACGACGTCGGCGCCGACGACGTGCCGGGCGGCCAGCAGCCCGGTGTGCACGGTGACCGCCTCGTGGTCCCCGCCGAAGGCCTGCCCGACGGTGAGGCACGCGGCGAGCCAGCCCGCCTCGCGCAGGCCCGCCACCGCCCGCGAGAACGCCGCCGGCAGCGCGCCACCGTCGGTCATCACGTAGGCGACGGTGGCGTCCGGGCGCACGAGCCGCACCCCGGCGAGGACGGCCGGCAGGGCGCTGTGCAGGTCGGCGACGACGACCGGCAGCCCGCCGAGGTCGTCGGCGTCCGCGAGGACCGCGTGGTGCGGGCTGTCCTGCTCGTCGACGGCGAGGAGCATCTGCTGCAGCGGCGTGTAGCGGGCCTTGACGATGTGGCCGTCGCCCGGCTCCGGGTCGGCCGGGACGACGTCGGTGCGGGCCACCACGAAGGCCAGGCCGCCGGTCCCGAGTCCCCGCAGCAGGGCGGAGGCGTTGAGGAGCACCCGCTCGGCGATGCCCGGGACGCCGGTGACGGCGGTGTAGGCGAGGGCTCGCACCCGCTCCCCGGAGCCCTCGAGGTCGACGGCCAGCTCGACGGCCCCCGGCCAGCGACGGACCTCCTCGACCACGGTCCCGGCACGCCACTGCATCACGCGGGGCAGCGTAGCCGTCGGGTAGCGTCTCCCGGGTGAGCAGCCAGAGCGGGGGAGGTGCGCCGAGCGCGGCCCAGGTGAAGACCGAGCGGCTGCTCAACCTCGTCCTCGTCCTGCTCTACGCGCGCCGGCCGCTCGCCAAGGCCCAGATCCGCCAGCTCGTGCCGCAGTACGGGCAGTCGGCGTCCACCGAGGCGTTCGAGAGGATGTTCGAGCGCGACAAGGACGAGCTGCGCGAGCTCGGCATCCCGCTGGTCACCGAGGACATCGACGTGCTGTGGGACGACGAGCCCGGCTACCGCATCCACCAGCGCGACTACGCCCTCCCGGACATCGCGTTCGAGCCCGACGAGCTGGCCGTCCTCGGCCTGGCCAGCCGCACCTGGGCCCAGGCCTCGCTCGCCGGGCCGGCCGCCCAGGCGCTGCGCAAGCTCCGCGCCGCCGGGGTCGAGCGCGACACCGACGCCCTCATCGGCATCGAGCCGCGGCTGCGCACCGCCGAGCCCGCCTTCGACGCGGTCAAGGACGCCGTCGTGCGCCGGGTGCCCCTGACCTTCACCTACCGCCGTCCCGAGGCCACCGAGGGCAGCGAGCGGCGGGTCCAGCCGTGGTCGCTCGTGTCGTGGCACGGCCGCTGGTACCTCAACGCCTTCGACGAGGACCGGCAGGCGCCGCGCGTCTTCCGGCTCTCCCGGGTCAGCGGCCCGGTGCGCGCCACCGGGCGCCCCGGGTCCTTCGAGGTGCCGGCCGACCACGAGCCCCGGGTCATGGTCGGCACGCTCGCGGCCGCCGGCGGGCAGCCGAGTCCGGCGGTGCTGCGGGTGCGCCACGGCGCGGGCCACGCCCTGCGCCGCCGGGCCCGCACGGTCGGCGACGTCGACGACACGTGGTCCCTGCTCGACCTCGACTACGCCGACCTGTGGGCCTTCGCCGAGGAGGTCGCGGGCTACGGCGCCGACGTCGTCGTCGAGCAGCCGGCCGAGCTCGTCGACGCCGTCGTCGAGCGCCTCTCCGGCGCCGTCGCCGCGCACGGGGGAGGGGAGGCCTGATGCCGCCCGCACCGCAGGAGACCGCGACCGCGCGGCTGGCCCGCCTGCTGACGATGGTCCCGTGGCTGGTCAACCGGCAGGGCATCGACCTCGCCCAGGCCGCCGAGGACCTCGGCGTGAGCACCGAGCAGCTCGAGGCCGACCTGCAGCTGCTCTTCCTCTGCGGCTACGGGCAGATGCCCGACGAGCTGATCGAGGCCGACTGGGAGGGCGGCCGGGTTTTCGTCGGCAACGCCGACTCCATCGCCCGCCCGCTGCGGCTCGGCGTCGACGAGGCGGTCACCCTCATCGTCGGCCTCCGCGCGCTGCGCGAGGTCCCCGGCCTCGACGAGCGCGACGCCGTCGACCGCGCCCTGGCCAAGCTGGAGGCCGCCGCCGGCGAGGCCGCGGCCCCCGCCTCGCGCGTGCTCGCCGAGGTCGCGGACGACACGTCCGCGGATCTCCTGGCCCGGGTGCGGGCCGCCCTCGCCGACCGGCGAAGGGTCCACCTGCGCTACCTGGTCCCGGCCCGCGACGAGGCGACCGAGCGCGACGTCGACCCGATGCGGGTCGTCGGCATCGACGGCCGCTGGTACCTCGAGGGGTGGTGCCACCGCGCCGAGGACACCCGGCTCTTCCGGCTCGACCGCGTCGAGGAGCTGACCGTCCTCGACGTCGACGGCACCCCGCCGCCCGAGGCCACCGAGCGCGACCTGTCCGAGGGCACCTTCCGTCCGGCCCCTGACGACCTCGTCGTCACCGTGCGGCTGCTCCCCGGCGCGACGTGGGTCGCCGACTACTACCCGGTCGAGTCCGCCGAGGAGGTGCCCGCCGCCGACGGTGGCGGCCTGCTCGTGCGCATCCGCACCGCGGACACCGCGTGGCTGCGCCGCCTGCTGTGGCGGCTCGGCGGGCGCGGGTACGTCACCGAGCCGGCCGACGTCGTCGCCGAGGTCCGCGAGGGTGCGGCCGCCGGTCTCGCGGGCTACCCCGACCACGTCGCCGGGAGGCGGTGACCCGTGCTGCCGTGGTGGGGCTGGGTGCTCCTGTGGGCCGTGCTCGTCCTCGGCGGCGCGCTGCTCGTCGGGCTGCGGGCCCGCGCGACGTGGCGCAGCCTCAAGAGCCTCACCGCGGAGCTCGGGCGGGCCGGGTCGCTGCTCGCGGAGCTCGAGGAGGCCGTGGCGACGCACCGCGAGCTCGACGAGCCGCCGCCCGCCGTGCTCGAGGACCCGCACCGGCTGCGCGAGGAGCACCGGCGGCGGCGGGAGGCCCGGGTGGCCGAACGGACGGCGCGCAGGGCCGAACGGACGCCGCCGTGGGCGCGGCACGTACACTGAACCGGACTCGACGGAAGCACCGGAAGGACACCCGACCATGCGCGGTCTCTTCGAGGGATGGCACCTGATCATCCTTCTCGTCATCGTCATCGCCCTCTTCGGGGCCAAGCGGCTCCCCGACGCGGCTCGCAGCCTCGGCCGCTCGATGCGGGTGTTCCGGTCCGAGGTCGACGAGATGAAGAAGGAGCACGAGGCCGGCAAGTCCGAGGCCTCGAGCGAGACCGTCCGGGGTGAGTCGATCACCCGCGACCGCGCGGTCGACGACGTCGTGACCCCGGACCCGCAGGGCAACGCCGTGCACGAGCGGGCCCCCCGGACGGACAACCAGTCGGGCCCCGCGGCCTGACCACCTGAGCGTCCCCCTCCTCCCTCGATGCCCCGAGCGCGCCGGACCCGTCGCGACCCCGAGGGGCGGATGACGCTGGCGGAGCACTTCCGGGAGTTCCGCAACCGCCTCGTCAAGTCCGCCCTCGCCGTCGCTGCGGGCGGCGTCGTCGGCTGGGTCGTCTACGACTGGCTCTACGCCTTCCTCAGCCAGCCGATCAGCGACTACAAGGCCGCCCACCCCGACCGGGCCGACACCATCGAGCTGACCCTCGGCGGCATCACGACCGCCTTCTCGCTGCACCTGAGCGTCGCGATCTTCGCCGGCGTCATCCTCTCCAGCCCGGTCTGGCTCTACCAGATCTGGGCCTTCGTCGTCCCGGGCCTCACCCGCAAGGAGAAGCGGGTGTCGCTGGCCTTCATCGGCGCCGCGGTCCCGCTCTTCGTCGGGGGCATCGCCCTGGCGCACTTCTCGCTGCCGCTCGTCATCGGCGTGCTCCTCGACTTCACTCCGGCGGGCGCGGCCAACTTCCAGGCGGTGTCCGACTACATCAGCTTCGTCACCCGGTTCAGCCTCGGCTTCGGGATCGCCTTCCTCCTGCCGGTCTTCCTCGTCTTCCTCAACTTCGTCGGCATCCTCCCGTCGAGCGCCATGGTCAAGGCCTGGCGGGTCTCGGTCGTCGGCATCGCGGTGTTCTCGGCGATGATGATGCCGACCCCGGACCCGTACTCGATGTTCCTGCTCATGGGCCCGCTCGTCGCCCTCTACTTCGCCGCGATCGGTGTCTCCAAGCTCATCGAGCGCCGCCGGCGCAAGGAGCGCCCGGAGTGGCTGGACGTCGACGACACCGAGGCCTCGGCGCTCTGAGACGGCGGTGCCTCAGAGGCCGGCCAGCACCTGGGCCACGACGATCTTCGTGATCATCGCGACCGGGTACACCAGGGCGTAGGCGACGCCGACCCGGGTGTCGTACCCGGTCCGGTCCTCGACGTAGGCCAGGATCGCGGGCTGGGTCTGGGCCCCGGCCACGGAGCCCGCGACCTCCAGCCAGGAGGCCTTCCGCAGCACGCGCAGCGCGAGGAGGAGCCCCGCAGCGGCGCTCGCCGTGAGCAGGACGCCGAGCACGGCCACCCGCCAGCCGACGTCGGAGGACAGGGCGTCGGCGATCGAGCGCCCGGCGCGCACCCCGGCGTAGGCGAGGAAGGTCACCATGCCCAGGGCCGAGAGGGACTGCGCGGCCCCGTGCGACATCGAGGTGATGACCGGGCCGACGCGACCGAGGCGACCGAAGACGAGCCCGGCGAGGAGGGTGCCGGCCGCGGACCCGACCGTGAAGCCGCCGCCCGGCGTCGGCACGTGGACCAGGCCGAGCAGCAGGCCGACGGCCAGGCCGAGAGCGAGGCCCCCGACGTTGATGTCGGACAGCCCGCGGTCGCTGTCCCCGAGGTAGCGACCGACCTCGGCCATCCGGGCGCGCGGGGCGATGACCCGCAGCCGGTCGCCCATCGCGAGGACGAACGTGTCGTGGGCGACGAGGTCGACGTCTCCGCGTCGCACCCGGCTGACCGTGGCACCGAAGCGGCCGCCGAGGTCGAGCTCCCCGACGGTGTGGCCGACGAGCGGTTTCGAGGAGAGCGTCACGCGGCGGAAGTCGAGGTCGCGCCGGTCGGCGACGATGTCGTGGGACGAGACGTGCCCGAGCCGGGAGGCCACCGCGTCGAGGAGGTCCCGTGGCCCGACGACGGTCACGAGGTCGTTGCGCCCGATGACCTCGTCGCCCGCCGGGACCACGGTCGGCGCCACCGCGTGCGCGTGCTTGAGCCGGGAGACCCCGACCCGCCCGTGGTGCTCCGCGGCGAGGGCCGCGACGGTCAGGGGCTCGTCGACCTCGACGCGCACGGTCACGTGACCGATCTCCGCCCTCCGGGGCAGGGCCCCCGGACGCCGCAGGGCCCAGGCGGCGGCGAGCAGCATCACCACGACGCCGCCGAGGTAGGTGATCGAGTACCCGACGGTCGGGGCGGCCGGGTCCGCCGCGCGGGCCGAGGCCGCCGCGAGGGCCGGGGTGTTGGTCAGCGCACCGGCATAGGCGCCGGCCACGGTGTCGAGGCCGAGGCCGAGGAGCCGGCCGCCGAGCACGGCGATCCCCCCGAGCACGGCGAGGCCCACCGCGACGAGGAGCAGCGTCGGCCACCCGCGGCGCAGCGAGGCGAAGAAGTGCGTGCCGGCGACGACGCCGACGGTGTAGGTGAACAGGACGAGGCCGAAGGTGCCGATGACCTCGGGGACCTCGAGGTCGACCCCGGTCGCGGCGGCCCAGGCGGAGACCGCGAGGGCCGCGAAGAGGACGGCCGAGGGGCCGAGGCGTACGCCGAGGACACGCACGTGACCGACGGCGGCGCCGAGCGCCAGCAGGACGGCGAGGAGGAGCAAGGGGGAGTCGGCGAGGAGGGTGAAGGGCGTGCCCACGGCTCGATCCTCCCACCGCGGCTCCCGCATCCCGTCGGCGGGCGATAGCGTGCGCGCTGTGCGCCTGGGACTCGTCGTCAACCCCACCTCGGGCAAGAACACCGGCCGGCGGATCGGCCTCGAGGCGCTGACCCTGCTGCGGGCCGCCGGGGTCGAGGTGCTCGACCTCTCCGCCGCCGACG
>JACXUW010000659.1 GCA_014763705.1 Micrococcales bacterium
CCGCCCGCATCGTGCACCGCGTCCTCGGTGTCATCGGCCCGGCCGTCGCCGGCGAGCCCGACCCCGGCATCGCGGTGCAGCTGCAGCAGCTGCCGACCGACCGTCAGCGCGCGATCTTCCACGACCTGATGCGCTGGCCCGGCGCCTACTACCTCACCCCGGCCTCCGGCCGCGGCGGCCAGTCCGTCATCGTGATCCGCTGGCGCCACCACCACCCCGACGTGAAGGTCACCTTCCTCGCCGACGCCGTCGCCGACCGCGACGACTCCGGCATCTGGACGATCGAGCAGGGGCTCCTCCCGTGAGCCCGCAACACGACGTCCTCAACGCGCACACGGCCGGCCAGGCCACCGAGCCGGGCGAGCACGACACCGCCGCTCGGGCGCTGATCGCCCTGTACGACCAGCGGTGCCGTCTGGTGTCCGCGCTGGCCCACGCCGACCACCCATCGGCCGCCATGGTCCAGGACTGCCTCGCCAAGGGCGACGAGCTCGACACGGCCTGCGAGGCGTTCCGCCGCAGCTTCTACCCGCGGCACGCGGAGGTGTTCGTGGGCTTGTGGGCGGTGTGCGCAGCGTCCCCTACCCGGCGCAGCATCACCACCGTCCTCGACCTCTGGTCGGAGTACCGGCTTGAGCCGGCCGGGGACCTCTCGTGACCGCCGTCACCGCCGGCCGCCGCGTCCGCACGCACCCAGCGCTCGCCGACGCGATCGAGAACCGGCTCCTGCGGCTCTCCCGCCGCCTGGCCGCCCGCTCGATCGGCCTCGCCGACGCGACGGCCGAGATCCACGACATCTACGTCCGAGAGCGCACCCTCGAGGCGATCGAGCAGGCCGCCACCCAGCCGAAGGACCTCGGCGACGCGTTCGTGTGGGCCGAGGCCGCGAAGGCGACCCTCGAGGTCCGCATCGACCAGCAGGCCTCCGCGATCGACGTCGCCCAAGCCGAGCGCCGCCTCGGTCAGGTCCTCGTCCTCCCCGGCGGCCGCCGGGAGGGCCCTGCGGCCCGCCCGGCCCCGACTCACGAGCGGGACCTGTGGTGAGCCGCCGCACCCGCGAGGACGAGCTCGCCGCCCGCGTCCAGGTCGCCGCCGTGATCCTCGGCGTCCTCATCATCTACGCGCTCGCCGCCTGGTTCGGCTACACCCACCCGGCCGGCAACTCCTGGGCCATCCCCGCCCTCTTCGTCGCGCTCCTCGCACTCTCGGCCGCCGCCGCGATCCGCGCCGCC
>JACXUW010000201.1 GCA_014763705.1 Micrococcales bacterium
CGGGCAAGACGGTCGTCGCGCTGCGGGCGATGCTGCGGGCCGTCGACTCCGGCGGGCAGGCCGCCCTCCTCGCCCCGACCGAGGTGCTCGCCGCCCAGCACCACCGGACGATCACCCGGATGCTCGGCGACCTCGCCGAGGGCGGGATGCTGGGCGGCGCCGAGCACGGCACGCGCGTCGCGCTGCTCACCGGCAGCCAGCCGACCGCCGAGCGCCGCAAGGCCCTCCTCGACGTCGTGAGCGGCGACGCCGGCATCGTCGTCGGTACCCACGCACTGCTCCAGGAGCACGTCGACTTCCTCGACCTCGCGCTCGTCGTCGTCGACGAGCAGCACCGGTTCGGCGTCGAGCAGCGGGACGCGTTGCGCGGCAAGGGTTCCACGCCGCCGCACGTCCTCGTCATGACCGCGACGCCCATCCCGCGCACCGTCGCGATGACGGTCTTCGGCGACCTCGAGACCTCGACCCTGCGCGAGCTGCCGGCCGGCCGGGCCCCCATCACCACCCACGTCGTGCCCGAGCAGGCCCCGGGGTGGATGCAGCGGACCTGGGAGCGGATCGCCGAGGAGGTGCGAGCCGGCCGGCAGGCGTACGTCGTCTGCCCGCGGATCGGCGACGACGACGCCCCGGACGAGGGGTCCGTCCTCGCCGAGGCCGACCCGGACGCCGAGGGGGACGGGGCGGCCGCGCCCGTCCGCCCCCTGACGAGCGTCACGGCGCTCAGCGCCCGGCTCGCCGAGGAGCCGGCCCTCGCCGGGCTCACCCTCGAGGTGCTGCACGGCCGGCTGCCGGCCGACGAGAAGGACGCGGTGATGGGTCGCTTCCAGCGGGGCGAGACCGACGTCCTCGTCTCGACCACGGTGGTCGAGGTCGGCGTCGACGTGCCGAACGCGAGCGTCATGGTCGTCATGGACGCCGACCGGTTCGGGGTCAGCCAGCTGCACCAGCTGCGCGGGCGGATCGGCCGCGGCGGCTTCCCCGGCCTCTGCCTCCTCGTGACGGGCACCGACGCCGAGCCGGCCCTGACCCGGCTCGCCGCGGTCGCGGGGACGACCGACGGCTTCGAGCTCGCCCGTCTCGACCTCGCCCAGCGCCGCGAGGGTGACATCCTCGGTGCGGCGCAGCACGGACGCCGCACCCAGCTGGAGTTCCTGCACATCCTCGAGCACGAGGACGTCATCGAGCAGGCCCGCGAGGACGCGTTCGCCCTCGTCGACGCCGACCCCGACCTCGCCGGCCACCCGGTGCTCGCCGCGGCCGTGCAGGCCCGGGTCGACGCCGAGCAGGCCGCGTACCTGGAGCGCGGATGACCCGGGTCATCGCCGGCACGCACGGCGGCCGCATCCTGCGCACGCCACCGGGCAGCGGCACCCGGCCGACGAGCGACCGCGTCCGCGAGGCCCTCTTCTCGGCGCTCGAGGCGCGCGACGCCGTCCGCGGCGCCCGCGTCCTCGACCTCTACGCCGGGTCCGGCGCGCTCGGGCTGGAGGCGATGAGCCGCGGCGCGCGCTCCTGCGTCCTCGTCGAGTCCGACCGGCGCGCGGCCGCCACGGTCACGGCGAACGTCCGCGGCCTCGGCCTCGAGGGGACCCGCGTCCTGCCGGTCAGTGTCGGCACGGCCCTCTCCGGTGATCCCGGTCCCGACGACGCCGCCGACCTCGCCTTCCTCGACCCGCCCTACGACGTGGGGGAGGAGGCCCTGGCGGCGGTCCTCGAGCGGCTGGCCGCCGGATGGCTCGCACCCGCGGGCCTCGCGGTCGTCGAACGCTCCTCCCGCTCACCGGAACCCGCCTGGCCGGCCGGTCTCGTGCGCGTCGGGAAGGCCCGCAGGTACGGCGAGACCACCGTCTGGCTGGCCGGGCGCGACTGACCGCCGTCGAAGGAGCCGCACCGTCGCCGCAGGTCAGCGGCCTGCTCTGACAGGATGCCGACATGAGCGACTACGAGATCCCCCGTCCGGTCAGCGGTGACGTCATCGAGCGCATCCTCGAGGACCACCGGCTGTTCGAGGACCTGCTGCGCGAGGCCCGCCGCACCGACGCCGACCGCGCCGCCGCCCGGCAGGCGCTCGCCGAGGTGCTCGTCGCCCACGCGACCGCCGAGGAGGAGACCGTCTACCCGACCCTGCGGCGCAAGGCCGACGACATCGGCGAGCACGAGGCCGAGCACGGTGAGGAGGAGCACGCCGAGATCATCGAGGCGCTGCTCGCCTTCCTCCGCGCCAGGGGCACCGACACCCAGAAGTACGACGACGCCCTCGAGGACCTCGCCACGGTGGTCAACCACCACTCGAACGAGGAGGAGCAGACCATCCTCAACCCGGCCCGCGAGGAGGTCGCGCTCGCGACCCGCGAGGAGCTCGCCGTCGCATGGCTGACCCGGCGCAACCAGCTGCTCGAGGAGGGGTGCGCCTCGGAGGAGCAGGTCGCGGCGCTGCTCGACGAGGCCGTCGCCGAGGGGACGCTCGCCCCGGAGGAGGCCCGCGAGGAGGCCGACGAGATCAAGGAGCGCGCCGAGGAGGAGGCCGAGGAGGTCGAGGACGCCGCCAAGAACGACGACTGACCGGCGCGAGGCCCTCCTTGCTAGGTTGGCGCGCGTGAGCGAGCGCGTGCGCCGGGCGGTCTGTCCCGGCTCCTACGACCCGGTGACCAACGGGCACCTCGACGTCGTCGTGCGCGCCGCGGCGACCCACGACGAGGTGGTCGTGGCCATCCTCCACAACCCCGCGAAGCAAGGGACGTTCAGCGTCCCGGAGCGCGTGGCGTTCGTCGAGCACGCGGTGGCCGCGGCCGGCCTCGCCGGGACCGTGCGGGTCGAGGCGTTCGCCGACCGCCTGCTCGTCGACGTCTGCCGCGACCTCGGTGCCGACGTCGTCGTCAAGGGGCTGCGCGGCGGCACCGACTTCGCCTACGAGCTGCCGATGGCCCGGATGAACCGGCACCTCACCGGGCTCGAGACGGTCTTCCTCCCCGGCGACCCGGCCCTCGAGCACGTGTCGAGCTCGCTCGTCAAGGAGGTGTGCCGGTACGGCGGCGACGTCGACGGGCTCGTCCCCGACGAGGTCCGCGACGCCCTCGTCGCCCGGCTTCGCGCGGGCTGAGACGGCGGCCCGGTCCGGCCCCGGCGCGCCCCCGCCGTCCGCGCGCGGGGACCTGCCGACCTCCGGTTTGGGCCGGTGGGGGGCCTGCCGGTAGCCTTGTCCTTCGGTCTGCGTCCGTGCGGCGTGACCCGAACCGTTCCGACCACACCGAAAGCTCATGTCCCGACTCGACCCCCGGTCCCCCTTGGTGCTCGACACCAAGCTCGTGGGCCGTCGGCCGGGGACGATGCACGAGCTGGAGCGTGAGGCCGGGGCGCCGAGCGATCTCGGCACCGACGTCATCCGCGTCGAGGAGGGCAGCCCGCTGCACCTCTCGGTCCGGCTGGAGTCGGTCGTCGAGGGAGTGCTCGTCACCGGTTCGGTCCGTGGCACGGCGACCGGCGCCTGCGTGCGGTGCCTGGACCCCGTCACCGAAGAGGTCGACGGGACCTTCCAGGAGCTGTTCGTTCACGCCGATCGTCACGACCACCACCACGAGGTGGGGGACGAGGACGCCGACGAGGAGCACCAGGTCGTGGACGGTCTCATCGACCTCGACCCGGTGATCCGGGACACGGTGGTGCCTGCACTGCCGTTCCAGCCGGTGTGCCGGCCGGACTGCCCCGGGCTCTGCTCCGTGTGCGGCCAGCCGCTCGCGGACGACCCGGAGCACCAGCACGACGAGATCGACCCCCGATGGGCGGCGCTCTCGGCCCTGGCCGAGGACCCGTCCACGCCGACAGAGAAGAGGACCTGACGTGGCCGTTCCGAAGCGGAAGATGTCGCGCTCCAACACCCGCTCGCGCCGCGCCAACTGGAAGGCGACGGCCGTCGCCACGACGACCTGCCCCCAGTGCAAGGCGCCGACCCAGCCGCACACCGCGTGCCCGTCGTGCGGCACCTACAAGGGGCGCCACTTCGGCGCCGCCGAGCGCACCGAGCACCAGGGCTGACCCCCCGCCCCATGGGCAAGGGGTCGGCCTCGGCCGATGAGCTGACGCCCCTGCGCCCCGTCACCGAGCTGGTCGACCACCTGTCGGAGGTCACTGGAGTCGCCGTCGACGAGGCGCTGGTCCGGCGTGCCCTGACGCACCGCTCCTACGCCTACGAGATGGGCGGCCTGCCGCACAACGAGCGCCTCGAGTTCCTCGGCGACTCGGTGCTCGGGCTCGTCGTGACGACGACCCTGTACGACACCAACCCGGACGACAGCGAGGGCCAGCTCGCCAAGCTGCGCGCCGCCGTCGTCAACATGCGCGCGCTCGCCGACGTCGGGCGCACGCTCGGACTCGGCGACTTCGTCTACCTCGGCCGGGGCGAGGAGAGCACCGGCGGCCGCGACAAGGACTCCATCCTCGCGGACACCGTCGAGGCCGTCATCGGGGCGGTCTACCAGTGCGCCGGGGTCGAGGCCGCCGGCGAGCTCGTGCACTCGCTCGTCGACCCGCTGCTGGCGCAGTCGGCGACCCTCGGCGCCGGGCTCGACTGGAAGACGAGCCTCCAGGAGATCAGCTCGCGGCACGCCCTCGGCTCGCCCGAGTACGTCGTCACCGAGGACGGCCCGGAGCACGCGAAGTCCTTCGAGGCCGCGGTCGTCATCGGCGGCCGGGTGCTCGGCCGCGGCACCGGCCGCACCAAGAAGGTCGCCGAGCAGGAGGCCGCCGCCCACGCGTGGACGGCCATCCGCGACGCCCACGAGGGAGTCGAGGACACCCCCGACGACCCCGCGGTGCCCGCCGACGGTGCCTGAGCTCCCCGAGGTCGAGGTCGTCCGGCGCGGCCTCGCGACGCACGTCGAGGGGCGTCGCCTCGCGTCCGTCGAGCTGCGCGGACACCGGGTCGCCCGCCGCCACCTCCCCGGGCCGGAGGACCTCGCGGCCCGGCTGGCCGGCCGGCGGGTCGCCGCCGTGCGCCGGCGCGGCAAGTACCTCTGGTGGGACCTCGAGGACTCCGTCGGGCTGCTGCTGCACCTCGGGATGAGCGGTCAGCTGCTCGTCGAGGACCCCGCGGCCCCGGACGAGAAGCACCTGCACGCCCGGTTCGGGTTCGCCGACGACGGTCCCGAGCTGCGTTTCGTCGACCAGCGCACCTTCGGCGGGCTCGCGCTCGTCGACCTCGACGACGCCGGCGTCCCGCTCGCCATCGGGCACATCGCGCCCGACCTCCTCGAGCCCGCGTACGACCGGGCTGCCGTCGTCCGGCGGGTCAAGGCCAAGGACAGCGCCGTCAAGCGGGTGCTGCTCGACCAGACCGTCGTCTCCGGCATCGGCAACATCTACGCGGACGAGGCCCTGTGGCGGGCGCAGGTGCACGGGGAGCGGCCGGCCTCCGCGCTGAGCAAGCCCCGGATCGGGCTCCTCCTCGACCACGCCGCCGAGGTGATGCGCGAGGCGCTGGGCCAGGGCGGCACGAGCTTCGACGCGCTCTACGTCAACGTCAACGGCGCCTCGGGGTACTTCGACCGCTCGCTCGCGGCGTACGGCCAGGCCGGCCGGCCGTGCCCTCGCTGCGGCACCCCCATCCGGCGGGAGCAGTTCATGAACCGCTCGTCCTTCTCGTGCCCGCGCTGCCAGCCGCGCCCCCGGAGGGTCAGGGCAGCGGGATCGGCTTGAGCCGGACCGGTTTCCCGGTCTTGTGCTGCGACAGCCTCGCGAGGGCGGTGCGCACGGTCGAGCTGTAGAGGTGCGCCCCCCGGATGCTCGGGTGGATGCCGTCGGACTGGAGCATCCCGCTGGTGTCGGCGAGCGCGGTGTCCCAGTCGGCGACGACGACGTTGTCGTACCCGCGGACCACGGCGGCGAGCTGTTCGTTGTCGGTCGCGGCCCGGGCGTAGCGGCCGTGGACGGTGATGACGACGACCATCCGCTGCGGCCCGATCTCGGCGAGGGTGCGCCTGATGGCGGCGGCGTCGGTGCCGAAGTTCGTGCCGAAGGCGAGGACGACCGCCCGGCGCAGGCCGGTGCCGCGCTTCGCGACGAGGGCCGGCGCCTCGCTCCAGCGGCGGTTGGAGCGCGCGTCGAGCCGGATCTTCGGGAAGTAGTACTCCATCGCCTGCTTGGCGCCGACGAGCATCGAGTCGCCGAAGGCGTCGATCTCCCCGCCGGCCGGCATCGTCCAGTCGGCGGCGGTCGCCGGGGTGGCACCCTGGCGGGCCGTCGGCGTGGGGG
>JACXUW010000660.1 GCA_014763705.1 Micrococcales bacterium
GACGATGATCGGCACCCCGCCCGGCTGGACGGGCTTCGCGAGCGCAGGCGAGTCGCTCACCGGGTAGTGCGAGCCGTCGTGCTCGTACGTCGAGCCGGCCGGCGCCGACCACAGCCCGGTGATGACCGCCAGCTGCTCCTCGAGGCGGTCGAACCGCTCGCGCAACGGCGGGAACGGGATGCCGTAGGCGTGGTGCTCCTTCTCGAACCATCCGGCGCCGAGACCGAGCTCGACCCGGCCACCGCTCATCTGGTCGACGCCCGCGACGGCGACCGCGAGCGGGCCGGGTAGGCGGAAGGTCGCCGAGGTGACGAGCGTGCCGAGCCGGATGCGCGTCGTCTCGCGGGCCAGTCCGGCGAGCGTCGTCCACGCGTCGGTGGGGCCGGGGGTGCCGTCACCGGACATGTGCAGGTAGTGGTCGGACCGGAAGAACGCGTCGTAGCCGAGGTCCTCCGCGGCCCGGGCGACCGCGAGCAGGTCGTCGTAGGTGGCGCCCTGCTGCGGCTCGGTGAAGATGCGGAGGTCCATGCCCCCCACGCTACGCAGCGGGGGCGGCGACTTCATCGGGGACCCGGCCCACCCGCGGCCCGCCGGCGGCGACGAGCAGCGCGACGCCGGCTCCGACGGCCATCAGCGCGGCGTAGCGCGGGCCGTCCATCGCCGGACCGAACCACGCGACGACCCCACCGACGAGCCCGGTCTGGAGGGCGACGCCGGTCGAGATGGCCAGCCCCTGCGCCGCGCTGGCCCGGCCGCGCTCGGCCGCGGGGGCGTGCCCGAGCAGCTCCGTCGAGAGGGTGGGGGAGAGGATGCCCATCCCGGTCGCGGCGGCCGCCCAGCCGACCATCCCGAGGTGCAGGCCGACGACGTCGAGGGCCAGCAGGACCGGGCCGGCCGCCCCGAGGGCGATGAGCAGGCCCCCGGTGCGGACGCGGGCGCCGGCGCCGACCCGGGCCTGCACGGCCCCGGTGCTGTTGAGCCACGACCCGAAGGCCCAGAGCACCCCGGTCACCGAGAGCGAGACCCCGGCCACGCCGGCCGAGACGTGGTGGGTCGTCACGAGCATCAGGGGGAGCACCGCACCGACCCCGGTGAACGCGGCCGACGTGAGCAGGCGCAGGCCGACGACCGCCGGGAGGCCGGGGACGAGCCGGGCGGTGCCGCGCGGCAGCGCCCGGGTGGCGGAGGCGAGCACGAGGAGCGCGCCGGCCAGCACGACGA
>JACXUW010000202.1 GCA_014763705.1 Micrococcales bacterium
CTCGAGGAGGGTGCGGGCGGCGGGGACGTCGAGGACCTCGAGCGGCTCGGGCGAGGCGACGACCCGCCGCCAGCCCTTCTCGCCGCGGTCCTCCCAGACCTGCCCGTGCTCGACCATCCGCTGCGCGGCCTCGGCGTCGAGGTAGCGGCCGACCGGCTTGGTCGGGTGGGTGAAGCCGGGGTCGTCGTGGTCGACCCGGGTGCGGGTGACGAGCGCGGCGACGGGGGTGGGTGCGCCGGCGGCGGCGAGGGCGACGTCGAGGGCGTCGAGGATGGTGAAGCCGAGCGTCCCCTGGGTCTGGGCGCCGCACCAGTCGAGCGGTACGGGCGGGACGACGTGCGCGGCGAGCTCGTTCTTCACGAGGAGGTTGCCCACCTGCGGCCCGTTGCCGTGCGTGACGACGAGCTGGTGGCCGGCGGCGACGAGCCGCGCGGCGGCCTCCATCGCGCCGGTGACCGCCTCGATCTGCGCACCGGGGGTGGCGCTGCCGTCGGGCCCAGTCATCGCGTTGCCGCCGAGGGCCAGCAGGACCCGCATCGCTCACCTCGTTCCGCACTCGATCCGCACTCGTCCCGGGCGGGGTGCCCGGGCTTCGACCCTAGGGACGCCGGGTGCGGCGTCGCGTTGTCAGGTTCTGCCCAAGGGGGGTCGCCGGCTTGGGCAGGCGGGCGCACCGGACGGGCCGTCGGTCAGAGGGCGCGCCAGCGGTCGTGCCGGGCGGTGAGCCGCGTCGTCCGGTCGAGGGCCGCCAGCTCGGCCAGCTCGTGCCGCACCGCCTGGGCCAGCCGGCGGCAGAACGACTCCGGCTCGTCGGCGGCGTCGGGGTGCTCGGCGACGACCCGGTCGACGATGCCGGCGCGCAGCAGGTCGAGCGAGCGCACCCGCTGCTGGTCGGCGAGCTCGGCCGCCCGGTCGGTCGTGCGGTGGAGGATGGCCGAGGCCCCCTCGGGCGGGAGCGGCGAGAGCCACGAGTGCTGGGCGGCGAGGACGCGGTCGGCCGGCATCAGCGCGAGCGCCCCGCCCCCGGTGCCCTGGCCGAGCAGGACGCACACGGTCGGCACCGGCAGGGTGACGAGCTCGGCGATGCTCCGGGCGATCTCGCCGGCCATCCCGCCCTCCTCGGCCTCCTTCGACAGGGCCGCACCGGAGGTGTCGATGAGGCTGACGAGCGGCAGCCCGAGCTCGGTCGCGAGACGCATCCCGCGCCGCGCGACCCGCAGCCCGGACGGGCCGAGCGGCGCCTCGAGCGCCTCGGCCCGCCGGTCCTGTCCGAGGACGACGCAGGTCGCGCCGTCGAACCGGGCGAGGGCGAGGAAGAGGCTGCGGTCCCACTCGCCGGAGCCGGTGCCGAAGAGGGGCAGCACGTCGGAGGCGCCGAGCTTGAGCAGGGTGCGCACCCCGGGGCGCTCGGGACGCCGCGAGCGGGTCACCGACTCCCACGCGGGGACGTCGGCCAGGGGCTCCTTCGGCACGTCGGGCACCGGGGTCAGCTCGCGGGGCGCGGCGAGGATGGCGAGGAACCGGCCGGCGATGTCGGGGAGCGCCTCGACCGGCAGCACGGCGTCGAGCAGTCCGTGCGCGTAGAGGTTCTCGGCGACCTGGACGCCCTCGGGGAACGGCTCGCCGTAGAGCGCCTCGTACACCCGGGCGCCGAGGAAGCCGATCGTCGCCCCCGGCTCGGCGACCGTCACGTGCCCGAGCGAGCCCCACGACGCGAGGACCCCGCCGGTCGTCGGGTGGCGCAGGTAGGTGATGTAGGGCAGCCGCGCCGCCTTGAACGCCGCGACCGCGCCGGAGATCTTGACCATCGTGACGAACGCCGGGGTGCCCTCCTGCATCCGCGTGCCGCCGGACGCCGGGGCGGCGAAGAGGGGGATGCGCTCGGCCGTCGCCCGCTCGAACGCCGCGGTGACCCGTTCGGCGGCGGCCCGGCCGATCGAACCGGCGAGGAAGCGGAACTCGCCGACGACCACCGCCACGCGGTGGCCACGGATGCTGCCCTCGCCGGTGACGATCGCCTCGTCGGTGCCGGCCCGCTCGGCGGCGGCCTCGAGCTCGCGCGCGTAGTCGCTGCCGGCCTCGGCGACCGTGAGGGGTGCGGTGTCCCAGGAGCGGAAGCTGCCCTCGTCGAGGACGGCGGCGAGCAGCTCGTGGGCGCCGGGCCGGTGCGGCCGGGTCGGCGCGGTCGGTCGCTGCGCGTCGCCCATCAGGCACCGCCGTCGGCCTGCTGCGCCGTGCCCGCCGACTCGTCGACGTCGGCGGAGTCGAGCCAGGCCCGGATGGCGGCACCGTGCTCGCCGAGGCCCGGGGGCGGGAGGTGCGTCGAGCGTCCGCCACCGAAGGCGTTGTCGTCGAACCGGATCGGGGGACCCGGGAGCTCGATTCGGCCGAGGACCGGGTGGTCGACCCCGATGACGAGCCCCTGCGACCGGGTCTGGTCCCAGTCGTAGACCTCGTCGATGCTGCGCACCTTGCCGGCCGGGATGCCGAGCTCGGCCAGCCGCGCGAGGAGGTCCTCCGCCGCCCACGACCCGAACGCGGCGTCGATGACCTCGACGAGGTGCGCCCGGTTGCCGACGCGCAGCGCGTTCGTCGCGAGCAGCGGGTCGTCGGGGTCGATGCCGAAGGCCTCGGCGAAGCGCACCCAGAGGCCCTGCGACCCGACGGCCACCTGCACCGGGCCGTCGCTCGCGTGGAAGAGGCCGTAGGGGGCCAGCGAGGGGTGGTGGTTGCCCTGCGCCCGGCCGACTTGCCCGGCGACCGTGTACGCGGTGCCTTGGAAGGCGTGGACGCCGACGACCGAGGCGAGCAGCGAGGTGCGCACGACCCGTCCGCGCCCGGTCAGCTCGCGCTCGCGCAGCGCCGCCGCGACACCGAACGCGCCGTGCAGCCCGGCGAGCAGGTCGCCGATGGGCACCCCGACGCGCTGCGGCTCCTCCGGCCCCGGTCCGGTGACCGACATGAGGCCCGCCTCGCCCTGGGCGATCTGGTCGTAGCCCGGCCGGCCGCCCTCGGGGCCGTCGTGGCCGAAGCCGCTGATCGAGAGGACGACGAGGCCGGGGTTGAGATCGTGCAGCCGCTCGACGTCGAACCCGAGCCGGTCCAGGACCCCGGGCCGGAAGTTCTCGACGAGGACGTCGGCGTGCCGGACGAGCCGGGTCAGGGTCGCGCGGCCGTCGTCGGACTTGAGGTCGAGGACGATCGACTCCTTGTTCCGGTTGCACGAGAGGTAGTACGTGGAGACCGGGTCGTCCTCGGGGCCGACGAACGGCGGCCCCCAGCCCCGGGTGTCGTCGCCGGTCGGGGACTCGACCTTGACCACGCGCGCGCCCATGTCCCCGAGCAGCATCGCGGCGTGCGGGCCGGCGAGGGCGCGCGAGAGGTCGACGACGGTGATGCCGTCCAGGGGTCCGGTCGGTCCGGCGGGTCCGGTCACGGCGGCGTGCTCCTCGGCCTCGGGGTGGGGGACGCCGCCAACCTAGCCGCCGGCGCGGGGGCGCCCATCGTCGTCCCGGGCCGGTGGGTCGGGTCCCGCGCTGTCACCTTCTGCCAGTCACGATCCGTGGGGTTGAGCATTCGCTCAAATTGAGCATATGCTCAAACCATGACCGACGAGCCGGCGTCCGGCGCACCATCCGCCCTCCGACCCGACGGCGAGGGGCCCGGGCGGTCGCGGGTCCTGCTGCTCTGCGTCGTCGTCGGGCTGGTCGGGCTCTCTGGGGTGGCGCTGACCGCGGCGACCGACCGCCTCGACTCCGCCCTCCTCTTCGTCGGCGTGCCGTGCCTGCTCGCCCTCGGCGTCGGGCTGGTCCGCGGACGCGGGGGCTGGGGCACGGTCTTCCAGGTCGTGACCGTCGTCCTCCTGCTCGCCTCGGCCCTGCTCCAGGAGGCCGCGGTCTGCGTGCTGCTCGCGGCTCCGCTCGTCTACGGGGTGGCTGCCCTCGCCTACGGCCTGGTCCGGTACGGGGAGCGGGAGCGTGGCTCGCTGCTCGCGCTGCCCCTCCTCGCGGTCGTCGCGCTCGAGGGGGTCGTGCCGGGGGCTCGCGTCCATCCCGACCAGACCGCCACCGCCACTCAGGTGCTGGCCCCCACCTGCGCCGAGCTGGTCACGGCCCTGGACCGCGGACCGCGGATCGCCCCGGATGTCGACCGCGGCCGGCTGCTCCACCTCTTCCCGTACCCCACGCCGACGGCCGCGGACGGGACCGGGCTCGAGCGGGGCGACACCTGGCGCCTCGCCGTGGCCGGCGGGACGCTGACCACCCGGGTCGTGGCCCGCACGGCGCGCTCGGTCGACTTCGTCGTCGACGGCGACACCAGCCGCCTCGAGCGCTGGGTGACCGTGCGCTCCGGGCGGCTCGCGTGGGCCGGCACGGCCGACGGGTGCCGGGCGACGATGAGCATCCGGTACGAGCGACACCTCGACCCGTCGCTCTACTTCGGGCCGCTGACCTCGGTGTTCATGGACGCGGGCACCGAGGCGTTCCTCGCCGGGCTGGACTGACCGACCGTGTCGGCCACCGTCCTGCGCAACCTCACCCTCCTGGGGCCGCTGCTCGTGGTGGTGGTCGCGGTCGTGGTGCAGCACCGGCGGGGTGCGCTCCGTGCCCGGGTGCCGGGAGCGGTCCTCGCGACGCTGCTCGCCTGGGTGGGAATGCTCGCGGTCGAGGCCGCCGGGGTGTGGTGGGCGTTCGCGCCGGGCCCCACGACGGTCCTCGGCCTGCCGCTCGAGACGAGCCTCGGCTGGGCGCTGGCCTGGGGTGCGCTGCCGGTGCTCGCCGGCGGGTATCCGGGCTTGTGGTGGTGCGGCTTCCTCTGGACCGACGTGCTCGTCGTCCCGCACCTGGCGCCGCTCGTGCGGCTCGACCCGGACTGGCTGGTCGGCGAGGCGGTCCTCCTCGTCCTCGTGGCCGCGCCGGCCCTCGCCCTCGGTCGGCTGACCGTGCGGCGCCGCGGGCTCGCCGTGCGGGTCGTGCTCCAGGGGATGACCTTTGCGGGCCTGTTCGGGTGGGCGGCACCGACCCTCGCGCTGGCCCACGACGGGCTCGGGTGGGCCGACGTCGTCGACCATGGCTTCGTCCTCCGCGGCCTGCTCCTGGCCGCGGCGGTCGTCCTCGCCGTCCCGCCGCTGGCCGCCGTCGCCGAGGAGATCAATCGAAACATGGTCGCCGTGCGGCATGTGGTTGACGAGCTCGTGGAAAGCGGCGTGAGCGTCGACCGAAGCACGGAAGCCCTGCTTGGCACCAACGCTCGCCTGACGGCTCTGGTCAATCGATTCAGGGTTCGCTGATAGAGCGACCGCAAAAGAGGCCCCGCTGGGGCCTTTTTTGCACCGCAATCTTCTACTTATACGCCACGCTGCGGCCAGTCTGCCCTGGCTACGCTCATGCCGGTAGCCGAATTGTCGATCATGGCGGAGCATGTCGATCAAGGTCACTTCGGTCATCTGCCCGACGATCCCGCACTGTGGCGCCTCGTCGACTCATCGCGCACGGCATTCCACATGACAGGGACGGCGACATCGCAATGGCTCATAAAGTGCGCACCATGCGAATGGTCGTCATGCGCAGGGTCATCGATTAAGCCTGGTGTCTGCCCCTCTGCCAGAGAGCCGGCCAGAGTCCTCTGCTCGTAGTGAATCCTGGAGGGCTCGGCCTCTTTGGCCACAACCGCGGAACCAAACAATTTCCCCGCCGGTGCCCGGCTTCCTCGCGACGCAAATTGTTAGGTCCCTGCGGTCCTTCTCTGCGTTACGGCTGCAGGCAGTGCGGCCCGCCCTCTCCCACCGACCGGATCACAACGAGGACGCGATAGGCGCGGCCCTCAGTCCGAAAGGAGAAACACCATGGCCAACATCGGCACCTTTACCACCCTCAACGACGGCTTCACCGGCACGCTGCAAACCCTGACGCTCAAAGCGAAGGTCGCCTTCGTGCCCAACGACAAAAGCACAGCCAATGCGCCCGACTTTCGCATCCTCACCTCGGGCGGGGTCGAGATCGGGGCCGCATGGCAGAAGCTCAGCCAGAACGATCGCCCCTACCTGTCGGTGACGCTCGATGATCCGGCTTTCCCCGCCACCGTATACGCACGGCTGCTGGAAGGATCCGAAGGCTCCCACGTATTGATGTGGAGCCGAAGCAAGACCGAATGACGCCAAGGCGCCCTGGCAATCCAGGGCGCTTTTTCGTGATCCAGTTC
>JACXUW010000661.1 GCA_014763705.1 Micrococcales bacterium
CGAGGCGCTCGCGACCGCCGACGTCGTCGTCACCGACCGGCTCGGCGCGACGTGGCTCCTCGAGCAGCTGCCGGACGACGTCGAGGTGGTCAACGTCGGCAAGAGCCCGACCAACCACCCCGTGCCGCAGGCCGAGATCAACCGGCTCCTCGTCGAGCACGCCCGGGCCGGGCGCACGGTCGTCCGGTTCAAGGGCGGCGACCCGTACGTCTTCGGCCGGGGTGGCGAGGAGGTGCACGCCTGCCGGGCGGCGGGTGTCGAGGTCGACGTCGTCCCGGGGGTCACCTCCGCCTTCTCGGTCCCCGCGCTCGCCGGCATCCCGGTCACCCAGCGCGGTGTCGCGACCTCCGTGCTCGTCACCTCCGGCCACGCCGGCGCCGACCCGGCGATGCTCGGCGCGCTCGCCGGCGGCGCGACCGTCGTCCTCCTCATGGCCGTGTCGGCGATGCCTCGCATCTGCGCGGCGGCGCTCGAGCACGGTGTCCCGGCCGACCTGCCCGTCGCCGCCGTCGAGAAGGGCTCGACCGCGCACGAGCGGGTCACCCGCGCCACCGTCGCCACCGCGGCCGAGGAGTTCGCCGCCGCGGGCGTCCGTCCGCCCGCCGTCGTCGTCGTCGGGCGGGTGGCGGCCGAGGGGTTCCTCGACGACCCCGTGTGCGCCACGCCCCCGGGCCCCTCGACCGACGATGGCTGAGCCCGCCCTCGTCGTCTGCGGCCACGGCACCCGAGACCCCGCCGGCCGGGCGGTCGTCGCGGACGCGGTCGCCGCGGTGGCCGCCCGGCTGCCCGGGGTCGAGGTCCGGGAGGCCTACGTCGACGTCCACGGCCCGGCGGTGGGCGCGGTCGTCGCGAGCCTGCCGCGCCGCCGGGACGGCCGTTCCGGCGTCGTCGTCCCGCTGCTGCTCGCCGCCGGGTACCACGTGCGGGTCGACCTCGCGGCCACCGTCGCCGACCGCCCGGACGTCGTCGTCACCCCCGCCCTGGGGCCGGACGACCGCCTCGTCGACCTCCTCCTGGCTCGGATGGAGGCTGCCGGCGTGCCTCGTGACGCCGACGTCGTCCTCGCCCCGGCCGGATCGAGCGACGACCGGGCGCAGGCGGACTCGCAGGAGACCGCCCGGCGGCTCGCCGCGCGCTGGGGTGCGCCGGTGCGGCTGGGCTACGCCGCGGGACCATCGCCGTCCGTGGCCGACGCACTCGCCGCGACCGACGGGGAGCGG
>JACXUW010000662.1 GCA_014763705.1 Micrococcales bacterium
CTCGAGGACCGGCCGGAGGTCAAGGCCGCGATGGCCGACGCCGCGGGCCGGGCGGGCATCGTGCCGGGCCAGGTCGTCCTCGCCGGGTACCTGCCGGTGACCTGGGCCGACGGCTCGCTCGGCTGCCCGCAGAAGGGGATGGCCTACCCGCAGATGACGGTCGAGGGCGAGCTGCTGCTGCTGCGCGTCGACCAGCGCGTCATGGAGTACCACGCGCGGCTGAACGGTCCGTTCACGTACTGCGCGAACCCCAGCGGCGCGTACCGCCCGCGCACCGCCGGCTGATCGGGGCCCGACGACCAGGGGACCGGGCCATCTCATACGTGGCCCGGTCCCGAACCACCGTAGGCACTGCGCCCCTCCCGTGGACGAACCGACACGCGGCCGTCCGACGAACGTCGAACGAACTCCCGGTGCGGAATCCGCGCCGGGAGCTCAGTCATCGGGGTCGCGCGAGATGCCGGGCAGCAGCGTCTCGCCCCGGCGCAGGGCGTCGAGCGCCTCGGGGTGCGCGGCCTCGACGTGCGCCAGTCCCTTGCGGCGGTAGCGCACGAGCTGCACCGCCCCGAGGCCCCAGAAGACGAACTGCACCGACATCGCGAGCCGGAAGTCCTCGAGCGTGTACTCCTGCGGACCGCCGGGAGCCAACCGGTCGAGGACCACGCCGATGAGCGCGATGGCCAGCAACGACGCCGTGAAGCCACCGATGTTGACCACGCCGGTCGCCCGCCCGAGCCGCGAGGACGGGTGGAAGGTGCGGGCGAGGTCGAACCCCACCATCGAGCCCGGTCCGCCGACCGCCGTGACGACGGCGAGGAGGAAGAGCAGCCACGTGGGCGCCGGTCCCGGCCACAGGAGGACGACCGCCCAGGTCGTCGCGATGACGCCGACGATCCCGAGGACCAGCTGCGAGCGCCGGTACGGCATCCGGGCGGTGAACGCGGCGACGACCGGGCCGGCCCCCATCGCGGTGAAGGTCATGACGACGAGGACGAGGGACGCGGTGCGCGGCGCGAGGCCCTCGGCGACGAGGAAGGGGTAGCCCCAGAGCATCGTGAAGACGGTGGCGCCGAACTGCGACGAGAAGTGCACCCACAGCCCGAGCCGGGTGCCGGGGTTGCCCCACACCTCGGCGAGCGTGCGGGCCAGCGCGCGCACCTTGATCCGCTCGACCGCCTCGCCGCGGTAGGGCGAGTCCTTGACGACGAGGAG
>JACXUW010000203.1 GCA_014763705.1 Micrococcales bacterium
CGGCAGACCCGCGACGTCACCGCCGACAACCCGACGGGCACGACCGACACCGGGGTCGTCGGCGGCGTCCTCGGCAGCGTCCGGCGGCACGCGGGCACCATCCTCGTCGTCCTCGGGATCCTCGTCCTCGGCGGGCTGACCCCGCTCGGCGGGTGGCTCGCCCGACGCCGGGCCCGCGGCCGGGCCCGCGACGACGCGCAGCGGGTCGAGGCCGAGTGGCAGTCGCTGCTCATGCGCCTCGGGGACGTCGGCATCGTCCCCGGCGACGGCTCGACGCCGCGGCAGGCCTCCCGCCAGCTCTCGCGGGCCGCCTACCTCGCACCGGAGGAGGACGCCGCGCTCGGCCGTGTCGTGGACGCCCTCGAGCAGGCTCGCTACGCCCGGCCCGGCGGCACGCTCCCCGACGTCGCGGCCGACGCGCGCACCGTGCGCCGCGGTGCCGTCGGGCGCCGCCGGCGCACCGACCGGCTGCGCGCGTGGCTCTGGCCGGAGGAGGGACGGCGGCACTGGCGCTCCCTGCTGCGGCTGCCGGGCCGGCAGCGCGCCGCCGAGGAGCCCGAGCGCGAGGACGCCGGCACCCGGGTCGGCTGACGCCGCGACGACCGGCGGGGTCGGGCGCGGGGACCCGACGGGTGGCCGGCCGAGCCGGACCTAGGCGACGCCCGTGCCGGTGCCGGCCGGGAGCACGAGGGAGATCACCGCGCCGCCCTCGGGGGCGTTGGCCGCGCTCACCCGTCCGTGGTGCGCCTCCGCGACGGCCCGGACGATGGCGAGGCCGAGACCGGTCCCGGCGTGGGGACCGGAGCTGTGGAACTGCTCGAAGACGAGCGGCAGGTGACCGGGGGCGATCCCCATCCCGTCGTCGACGACCTCGACGAACACCTCGCCCCCGGCGATGCGCCCGCGGAGCACGATCGAGCCGTCCTCCTCGGTGTGGCGGACCGCGTTCTCCACGGCGCTGTCGACCGCGATCTCCAGCCGCGACGGGTCCGCCCAGACGCGCAGCTCGGGGCAGTCGACGCTCCAGTGCCGGGTCGGGGCGCCCGCGCGCCATCGCCGGGCCGTCCTCTCGAGCAGGGCGGCGAGGTCCACGTCCTCGGCCCGGACCGACTCCTCGTCGGAGCGCATGAGCGCCAGCAGCCGCGCCGCGATGCCCTCGAGCTTGTCGAGCTCGTCGAGGACGACCTCGACGTCCTCGGCGTCCGCGGGGTCCTGCTGCTTCCGGGCCAGGACCTCGGTGAAGCCCCGCGCGATCGTGATGGGCGTGCGCAGCTCGTGGGAGGCGAACCGCACGAAGCGCCGTTGGCGCTCGCGCGCCAGGTGCTCGCTCTCGGCCAGCCGACGGGCATCGGCCGCCGCGGCCATCCTGCGGCGGACGTGCCACACCATGACGAGGAACAGCAGCGCCATCAACGGGATCTCGGAGGCCTCCTGCCAGTCGAGCTCACCCTTGTGGGCACGGAGCACGAGCGGCACCCCGGTCACGACGGTCACGGCGAGACAGGTCAGCCACATCATCTTCAGCGGCCACGGCCGCAGCCCGTAGGCGACGGCCGTGCTCACCCACACGAAGTGGAACGGGATCGTCTCGGCGCCGACGACGATGTACATCAGGGCCGCGTTGACCGCGGCGAACACACCCCACGCGGGCAGCAGCAGGCGCTCACGCAGGGACGCCGAACCGGCGGCGCGCACCGTCCGGGCGCGCCACGCGCCGGTCCTCGCGCGGGGAGGACCGCTCTCGATGAGGTCGCCGTCGGCGCCCCGGAGGCCGACGGTCATGCCGTCGTCCGGCCCGCGGGGGGAGCGTCGGTCGACACGTCGGCGAGCTGGGCCGCTACCCGGGCCAGCAGGTCGGCCACGGCGAACGGCTTGGCGACGTAGTCGACGGCACCCTCGGCCAGGCACTGCGCCCGCGCCTCCTCGTCACCGAGCGCCGACAGCACCAGGACCCGTGCCCGGGCGTCGCGCCGGAGCAGCTCCCGGAGCACGGCGTGCCCGTCGATGCCGGGAAGCAGGAGGTCGAGGACGACGAGGTCGACGTCGACGGCCGCTGCCGTGAGCAGGGCCTCCTCACCGGTGCTCGCCGTCTCGACGTCGTACCCCTCCGACACGAGGATGCGGGTGAGCAGGCGGACGATCCGCGGCTCGTCGTCGACCACCAGCAGACGCGCCATGACGCACCTCCTTGCCGGTCACCAGGTTCGAGGAGCCGCCTCTCTCGGTGCGCGCAGTGTAGGGCAGATCCGCGACCGGGAGGAGGGCCTTCGAGGAGAGCCCCCTGCGGCCGTCGTCACCACCCGTGACCCGACGACGGCGCCGCACCCGACCGGGATGCGGCGCCGTCGCTCGTGCGGAGGACCTCAGTCGAGGTAGTCGCGCAGGGCCTGGCTGCGGCTGGGGTGACGCAGCTTGCTCATCGTCTTGGACTCGATCTGGCGGATCCGCTCGCGGGTGACGCCGTAGACCTTGCCGATCTCGTCGAGGGTCTTCGGCTGGCCGTCGGTGAGCCCGAAGCGCATCGAGACGACACCGGCCTCACGCTCGGAGAGCGTGTCGAGCACCGAGTGCAGCTGCTCCTGGAGGAGCGTGAAGCTCACGGCGTCGGCCGGGACGACGGCCTCGGAGTCCTCGATGAGGTCACCGAACTCGCTGTCGCCGTCCTCGCCGAGCGGGGTGTGCAGCGAGATCGGCTCGCGCCCGTACTTCTGGACCTCGACGACCTTCTCGGGCGTCATGTCGAGCTCCTTGGCCAGCTCCTCCGGGGTGGGCTCGCGCCCGAGGTCCTGGAGCATCTGGCGCTGGACGCGCGCCAGCTTGTTGATGACCTCGACCATGTGCACCGGGATGCGGATGGTGCGGGCCTGGTCGGCCATCGCGCGGGTGATGGCCTGGCGGATCCACCACGTCGCGTAGGTCGAGAACTTGTAGCCCTTGGTGTAGTCGAACTTCTCGACCGCGCGGATGAGGCCGAGGTTGCCCTCCTGGATGAGGTCGAGGAAGAGCATGCCGCGCCCGGTGTAGCGCTTGGCGAGGCTGACGACGAGGCGCAGGTTGGCCTCGAGGAGGTGGTTCTTGGCCTTCTTGCCGTCCTGGGCGATCCACCACAGCTCGCGCTTGAGCTTCATGTCGAGCTTGTCGCCGGAGTTGAGCTTCTCCTCGGCGAACAGGCCGGCCTCGATGCGCTTGGCGAGCTCGACCTCCTGCTCGGCGTTGAGGAGGGCGACCTTGCCGATCTGCTTGAGGTAGTCCTTGACCGGGTCGGCGGTCGCGCCGGCGGTGACGACCTGCTGGGCGGGCGCGTCCTCGTCGTCGTTGCTCATGACGAAGCCGGCGTCCTCGGTCTCGCCGTCCTTCTTCGCGGCCGTCCCGGTGGACTCGTCCTCGGTGTCGTCCTCGCCCGACGCGGCCGCCTGCTCGGCGGCGCTGTCGTCGACCTCGAGGTCGCCGTCCTCGATCTCCTCCTCCGGGAGGTCCTCGGGCGCGTCGTCGCCGGCGGCGGCCTTCTTCGTGGCCGTCTTCTTCGCGGCGGGCTTCGCGGCCGGCGCGGCCTTGGCCGTCTTCGTGGCGGCGCCACCGGCGGCGGCCGAGGCGGCCTTGCGCGTCGTGCTCGACGCCGCCTTCTTGGCCGGCGCGGACTCCGTGGTCGTCGCCTTCTTGGCGGCGGGCTTCGCGGCCGCCTTCTTGGTCGTCGCGGTCGAGGTCTTCTTCGCCGTGCGCGTCGCGGCCGCGGCCACCCCGGCGGCGTCGTCGTGGCGGACCTCGATGCCCTGGTCACCGAGCGCGCGCAGCACGACCCGGCCCCGGCTCGGGGTGACGTCGGCGGCGCGCATGGCCTCGGCCACCTGCTGCCCGGTCACCGAGCCGGTGGTGCTCCCCTGGCGCACGAGGTTCTGGAGGGCCTGGTGGGAGAACTCCGGGGGGAGTGCGCTCGGCTGCGGGGACTTCGTGGACACAGGCGACACCGACTACCTTTCGTCGCGGAGGACCGCGGAACCGGGACGCGAAGGTCCCGAGCTTGCGGCGATGAGGGTCCGGGGTGACGCCCCGGCTCGTGCGGCTCGAGGACCCCCGGGCCAGGTGCGTCCTACCATTATAACTTTCCGCGGCGCCTCCGAGCACATCGGACCGGCGCACGGGGACCGTCCGCGCCCCGGTGGCCCGGGCGGCGGACGGTGCGGCACAGCGGCACAGGGCGGACCGCTACGGCGCGCCCGGACCGCGACGGACCGGTGTGGGGGATCAGCCCTTGACGGCGAGCACGGCGCACGGGGCGTCGAGCAGGATCCGCTGGGCGTTCGACCCGAGGATCAGCTTGCCGACCGGCGTGCGGCGGCGCAGGCCGATGACGATGAGGTCGGCCCCGGTCTCGTTGGCGACGGCGATGAGGTCCTCGGCGGGCTCGTTGCCCCGCACGAGCTGACGGACCTCGACCTCGGCTCCGGCGGCGACCACCTCGTCGGTGGCCCGGCGCAGCTCCTCCTCGGCCACTCGCGCGGTGTCGGCATCGAGGCCCCCACGGTGCGAGTTGATGACGACGAGCCGACTTCCGCGGCCCTTCGCCTCCTCGACCGCGCGGGTCAGGGCAGCCCGCCCCTCCTTCGTCGGGACGAAGCCAACGACGATCGTCACGATGTCCTCCTCGGCCGCGGGTGTCGCTGTCAGTTGACCGTACCGTAGCCGGACACCGGATCCGTGCGGAGCACATCGGTGATGACCGCGCCGACCCGGTCGACCTCGACGAGGAAGCCGTCGTGCCCGTGGGCGGAGTCGATGACGGTGAGCCCGGTCCCGGGCCGCAGGCGGACCATCTCCTCGGACAGCCGCAGCGGGTACAGCCGGTCGGTGGTCACGCCGACCACGTGCAGCAACCCCTCGAAGCGCCGGAGGGCGGCAGCCACCCCTCCGCGCCCACGCCCGATGTCGTGGCTGTTCATCGCTTCGGAGAGAACGAGATAGCTGTTCGGGTCGAACCGTCGCGCCAGCTTCGTGGCGTGGTGGTCGAGGTAGCTCTCGACGTCGTAGCGGCCGCCCCCACCGAGGGGGTCCTCCCCCGCGCGCGGACGTCGCCCGAACCGCTCGTCGAGCTCCCCCTCGTGCCGGTAGGTGGTGTGCGCGATCCGCCGGGCGATGCCCAGCCCGGTGAGCGGCGCCCGTCCCGTGTCGTAGTAGTCACCCCCCTGGTAGTCCGGGTCGTGCCGGATCGCGAGGAGCTGCGGCTGGCACCAGGCGACCTGGTCGGCCGTGGAGGCGGCGGTCGAGGCGAGGACGAGTGCCCGCTCGACCCGCGCGGGGTGGGTGACCGCCCACTCGAGGACGCGCATGCCGCCCATCGACCCGCCGAGGACGAGCTGCCACGCTTCGATCCCCAGGGCGTCGGCGAGCGCGACCTCCGCGGCGACCTGGTCGCGGATCGTGACGAACGGGAAGCGTCCGCCCCACGGCCGGCCGTCCGGGGCGAGGGACGACGGCCCCGTGCTGCCCTGGCAGCCGCCGACGACGTTCGCCGCGACGACGAACCACCGGTCCGTGTCGAGCGGGGCACCCGGCCCGACGAGGCCCGGCCACCAGCCGGCGGTCGGGTGGCCGTCCCCCGCCTCCCCGACGACGTGGCTGTCACCGGTCAGGGCGTGCTCGACGAGGACCGCGTTGTCGCCGGCCGGCGTGAGGGTTCCCCACGTCTCGTAGGCGATCGTCACCCCCGGCAGCACCCCGCCGCGCTCCAGCGGCAGGTCGCCGACGTGGGCGAAGCGCCGGTCGCCGACGGGGTCGCCGGGGCGCCAGACGGCACCGGTCGACCGGGTCGGGGTGGCGGTCATCGCAGGACTCCTCGGAACTCGCGCTTGCCGCGACGGGTGTCGTGGCCGGGTCATCACCCGGGGCACCCCACCGCGAGGAGGGTTGCCGCCCAGCAAACCGGGGTTTGGCACTGGGACTCATGACCTGCCCCGATGGTACCCGCGCTCCCCTGGCCCCGCGGGGCGACGTCCGCTCCTCGAACGGCCGCTCGTCGCTCGCCGAACGGCTCCTGCCGTGCCTCCGCGCACGCCGCGGTCGACGCTCATCCCGCACGCTCGAGGGCGCCCGGGCTGGCCGGTGGCCGGTCGAGGCGCAGCCCGTGCTCGACATATTCGATGACGCCCTCGGGCTCGGCGTCGACCAGCACGATGTC
>JACXUW010000204.1 GCA_014763705.1 Micrococcales bacterium
AGCGGGCCGCGTGCCGCATCGCCGTGAGCAGGGCGCGCATCCGGATCGGGGTCCCGGCCGCGGCGGCCTGCTGCTCCCCCTCGCGGAACCCGGCGAGCACGGCCTGGACCACCTGCTCGAGGGAGAGCCCACCCTCGATGTGCAGCTCGGGGGCGAAGCGCGACTCGGCGTAGACGACGCCGTCGGCGGCCAGGTCGAGGGCGCACTCGCGGGCCACGCGGCGCAGCTGCTCCTCGGTCTGCATCACGGCGACGGTGTGCGAGAAGGTCTCGAGGTAGCGCTCGAGCGAGCCGGAGTCCGCGGCGTCGCGGAACCAGGTGCCGAGCGAGACCGGGTCGGTGGTCGGCAGCCCGTCGTAGCCGGAGGCGGCCGCGAGCTCGACGACCGTGGCCGGGCGCAGGCCGCCGTCGAGGTGGTCGTGGAGCAGCGCCTTCGGGGCGCGCCGGACGACCTCGGCGCTCGGGGCGGCGACGGTCGTCATCGGGGGTCCCGCCGGCCGGTCGTCGCGCCACTCACCGTCGTCCTCGGGTCCACCACGCCGCTCAGCGTACCGATCCGACCCACCGCCGCACCGCCGGGTCGAGGGGCCCGACAGATTGCCTGTTCACGAGGGCCGTCCGACCCCTCCCCCGCCACTAGCGTGTCGGCGGAGCCACTCGAAAGGAGCCCCAACGTGATCATTCTCGGCATCATCCTCCTGGTGATCGGACTCATCGCGAAGATCTCGATCCTCACGACCATCGGCGTCATCCTGCTGGTGATCGGCGCGATCCTCGCCATCCTCGGCGCCACCGGCCGGGCGATCGGCGGACGCAACCACTGGTACTGAGAGAGCCGGACGACCACGCCGGAGGCCGCCGCCCGCACACCGCGGGTGGCGGCCTCCGCCGTGTCGGGACGGTCCTCGCTCAGGCGATCCGGTCGATGACGACCGACCCCGTGGCCGGGCGCGAGCCCTCGGGGGCGATGAACACCGCACCCTCGAGGGCCTCCTTGGCCCGCTCGAACCGCTCGGGGGTGTCGGTGTGCAGGGTCATGATGCGCTCACCGGCGCGCACCGTGGCGCCCGGCTTGACGTGCAGCTCGACCCCCGCGCCGGCCTGCACCGGGTCCTCCTTGCGGGCCCGGCCGGCGCCCAGCCGCCACGCCGCGACCCCCACCGCGTAGGCGTCCATCTGCGTCACGACGCCGTCGCCGCCGGCCAGCACCTCCTCGGTGTGCCGGGCCGTCGGCAGGGCGGCGTCCGGGTCCCCGCCCTGGGCCGCGATCATCCGGCGCCAGACATCCATCGCGCGTCCGTCGGAGAGCGCCGCCCGCACGTCCTGCCCGCCGCGGCCGGCCGCCTCGAGCATCTCCTCGGCGAGCCGGACGGTCAGCTCGACGACGTCCTCGGGACCGCCGCCGGCGAGCACCTCGATCGACTCGCGCACCTCGAGGGCGTTGCCCGCGGTCAACCCGAGCGGGGTCGACATGTCCGTGAGCAGCGCGACGGTGGTGACGCCGGCGTCGGTGCCGAGGTCGACCATCGTGCGGGCGAGCTCGGCGGCGTCCTCCTGCGTCTTCATGAACGCGCCCGAGCCGACCTTGACGTCGAGGACGAGCGCCCCGGTGCCCTCGGCGATCTTCTTGCTCATGATCGAGGAGGCGATGAGCGGGATGGCCTCGACCGTGCCGGTGACGTCGCGCAGCGCGTAGAGCTTCTTGTCGGCCGGCGCGAGCCCGGACCCGGCGGCGCAGATGACGGCGCCGACCTCGTCGAGCTGGCGCAGCATCGCCTCGTTGGAGAGGGCGGCCTGCCAGCCGAGCACCGACTCGAGCTTGTCGAGCGTGCCACCGGTGTGGCCGAGGCCCCGGCCGGACAGCTGCGGCACGGCGACGTCGAACACGGCGACGAGGGGGGCCAACGGCAGCGTGATCTTGTCGCCCACACCGCCGGTCGAGTGCTTGTCGGCGGTCGGCCGGGACAGCGAGGAGAAGTCCATCCGCTCGCCGCTCGCGATCATCGCGCCGGTCCAGGTGGCGATCTCGCGGCGGGTCATCCCGTTGAGGAGGATGGCCATCGCGAGCGAGCTCATCTGCTCCTCGGCGACGACGCCCCGGGTGTAGGCGTCGACGACCCAGCGGATCTCGTCGTCGGAGAGCTCGCGGCGGTCGCGCTTGTGGACGATGACGTCGACGGCGTCGAAGGCTTCGGTCATCCCGACATCATGGCAGGGGCCGCACGGTGCCCGTCCCCGGGTGGGACGTGGCGCGCGGGCCCGTACCGGAGCGAGGACGCGGCGAGCAGCGCGAGGGCCAGCACCGCGACCGCGGTCCCCGCCGCGCAGGCGCGGGCCAGTCCCCGAGCCGACCGCGGCCGGCCGTGCCGACGGGCCAGGTCTACGAGGCCGAGGCCGACCAGCGCCCCGGCCGCGTTGGCCAGCACGTCGCTGACGTCGGCGGACCCGACGACGAGGACGTACTGGGTGACCTCGAGGAGCAGGCTCGCCCCACCCGCGAGGGTCACCACCCGCCACCACCGCCACCCGGGGACGAGGAGTCCGAGGTAGGCCCCGAAGGGGACGAAGAGGAGGACGTTGGCGGCGACCTCCAGCGGGGCACTGGCACCCGCCACCCCGCTCGCGACGAACGGGACGAGCTTCGGCGGCTGCCGTGGACCGCCGCCGACACCGGGCGCTCCCAGCTTCCACACGACGAGCCAGACGAGGACGGCGAGGTAGACCGCGAACCACCAGCCCACCGCCGGGGTCGCGCGCGCCGCCCGCGCCGGGGGACGGGTCCCGACCGGGGCCCCGACCGGGCTCACGGCTGGAGCCGGGGGTCGTCGGACGGGTCGTCGTAGCGGGCCGGACAGCCGCGCACCGGAGCCTCGGGCCGCAGCTCGACGTGCCACGGCTCGTTGCGGTAGACGCGGCACAGCCCGTACTCGGCCCCGTGGTCGGCCAGCCACGACGCCGCGCTCGAGGGGCCGAGGTCGACGGCCTCGCCCGTGACGTGCGCGGAGGTGTCGGGCGTGGCCACCCAGGCGGCCGCCGCGGCCCGCGACCCGTACGTCGCGACGGCCCGGTCGAGCAGGTGCTGCTGGTAGGCGCGCGAGCGCCAGCCACTGGTCACCGTCAGGTGGACGCCGTCGGCCCGGGCGGCGGTCGCCGCGCGGCGGAGGGCGGCGCGCAGGTCCGGGTCGAGCCGGTCGAGCGCGGGGTAGCCGGTGGCGAGGGCACTCAGCCCGTCGGGGACCTCCCCGTCGGCGATGCCGAGCCGGCCACCCGTCGTCCCGGACGTCGCCGACGCCGTGTTCCCGGCGGCCCCGGAGTCGACGGGCGGGCGCACCGTGCCGGCAGCCCGCGTGGCGCTCGGGGCGCTCGGGGCGTCCGTGGCCGAGAGCTCGGTGGACGTCGAACCGGCGGTCGGGGCCGCGGTCGGCGTGGACGACGAGCCGGGGCGGAGCAGCAGGACGGCGGCCGCGACGAGCACGAGGGCGGTGAGCGCGACGACGACCGGTCGGCCCCGGGCCGAGGATCGAGGTGTGGTCATGGGTCCATCCCACGCGTCGGCCGGTTGCGAGGGCGTATCGCGATCTCGATACGCCCGCGATACCTCCGGGCTCGTAGCATCACCGTGCGATGCGAGTGCTGATCCTCGAGGACGAGCCCTACCTGGCCGAGGCCGTGCGCGACGGCCTGCGCCTGGAGGCCATCGCCGCCGACGTCGCGGGCGACGGCGAGACCGCCCTCGAGCTGCTCGACCTCACCACCTACGACGTCGCGGTCCTCGACCGTGACGTCCCCGGCCCGTCCGGCGACGAGGTGGCGGCGCGGATCGTCGCCGGCGGGCACGGCCCGCCGATCCTCATGCTCACCGCCGCGGACCGGCTCGACGACCTAGCGTCCGGCTTCGGGCTCGGCGCCGACGACTACCTGACGAAGCCGTTCGAGCTGCGCGAGCTGGTGCTGCGGGTCCGCGCCCTGGCCCGGCGTCGGGCCCGCCACCGCCCGCCCGTCCGCGAGCTCGCCGGGCTGCGACTCGACCCGTTCCGCCGTGAGGTCCACCGCGACGGCCGGTACGTCGCCCTCACCCGCAAGCAGTTCGCGGTGCTCGAGGTCCTCCTCGACGCCGAGGGCGGCGTCGTCGGCGCCGAGGAGCTGCTGGAGCGCGCCTGGGACGAGAACGCCGACCCGTTCACCAACGCCGTCCGGATCACGGTGTCCACCCTGCGCAAGCGGCTCGGGGAGCCCTGGGTCATCGCCACCGTCCCCGGGGTCGGCTACCGCATCGACCCCGGGGACGCCGATGGGTGAGCAGCCGGCGCCGCGCCGTCCCGGCCCGAGCGTCCGCCTGCGGCTCGCGCTCAGCTACGCCGGCTTCCTCGTGGTGGCCGGCGTCCTCATCGTGGCCGTCGTCTGGGTCTTCCTCCTGCGCTACGTCCCCGACCGCGCGACGACGATCTCGCTGGACCCCGCACCAGGGTCGGGAGGCCGCGCCCCGCAGCTCTTCGTGCCCGGCCGCTACGACCTGTGGCGCGCCTTCGCGCCGAGGGTGGCCCAGGCACTGCTCGTCCTCCTCGTCCTGGGCCTCGCCGGCGGGTGGCTGCTCGCCGGGCGCATGGTCGCCCCCCTGACCCGGATGCGGGAGGTGAGCCGCCGGGTGGCGGCCGGGTCGCTGCACGAACGCGTCGCCCTCCCCGGTCGGGGCGACGAGCTCACCGACCTGGCGGACGCCTTCGACGCGATGCTCACGCGGCTGGAGGACCTGCTGGACGAGCAGCGCCGGTTCGCCGCCAACGCCTCGCACGAGCTGCGCACCCCGCTCGCGACGACCCGGGCCCTGCTCGAGGTCGCCGCCGCGGACCCGGACCGCGACACCGACCGGCTGCTCGAGCGGCTGCGCGAGGTGAACGACCGGGCCGTCGACCTCACCGAGGCGTTGCTGCTGCTCGCCCGGGCCGACCAGCGCGCCGTCGCCCCGGAGCCCGTCGACCTCTCCCTCGCCGCCGAGCAGGCGGCGGAGGTGCTGCTGCCCCTCGCCGAGCGGCGGGGAGTCGCCGTCGAGGTCGCCGGCGAACCGGTCCACGCCCTGGGGTCGCCGGTCCTGCTCCTCCAGCTCGTGACCAACCTCGTCCACAACGCCGTCGTCCACAACCTCCCGGCCGGCGGCACCGCGACCGTGACGACGCGCGCGGACGGAGCGCGAGCGGTCGTCACCGTCGAGAACACCGGCGAGGTGCTCGGCGCGGACCGTGTCGCGACCCTCGTCGAGCCCTTCCAGCGCGGGCAGGGGCGCCACTTCTCCGACCACGGCGGCTCCGGGCTGGGCCTCGCGATCGTCCGGTCCATCGTCCGGACCCACGACGGGACGCTGCGGCTGGATGCGCTCCCCGGCGGCGGGCTGCGCGTCGTCGTCGAGCTGCCCGGTGTGCCCGGGCTCAGGGACGGCGACTGACCAGGTCCTCGGGGCCGAAGGCCTGGGGCAGCACCTCGCGCATGGTCAGCACACCCTCGGGCGTCTGGAGGAGCGTCTCGGGAGTCCCGTTCTCCCACAGCAGCTGTCGGCAGCGGCCACACGGCATCAGGGTCTCGCCGCGGCCGTCGACGCACCACACCGCGACGAGCTTTCCTCCGCCACCGGCGTGCAGCGACGAGACCATCCCGCACTCCGCGCAGAGCGTGACGCCGTACCCGGCGTTCTCGACGTTGCAGCCGGAGACGACGCGGCCGTCGTCGACGAGCCCGGCCACCCCGACGGGGAAGCCGCTGTACGGGCAGTACGCGAGGGTGGTCATCCGCACCGCTTCGGTGCGCAGGGCCTCCCAGTCGACGGCGACGTCGCTCACGACTCCTCCTCCGGCGCGGTCCGCCGCGCGTCGAGCCCGCGGACGACGGCAGCCGTCGCGAGCAACCGGGCACCGAGCGCGATGGCCCGCTCGTCGACGACGAGGTCGCCCTGGTGCAGGTCGTAGGTCGGCCCGCCGGGCGTGCGCGTGCCGAGGCGCGCCATCGCGCCGGCGCAGTGGTCGAGGTACCACGAGAAGTCCTCGCCGCCGAGCGACTGCGCGGTCGGGACCGGCGTGACCCGGCCGGCGAGCGCGGCGCGGCGCAGCGCGGAGATGCCGTCGGCGGTGTTGACGACCGGCGGGACCCCCTTGAGCCGCTCGACCTTCGCC
>JACXUW010000205.1 GCA_014763705.1 Micrococcales bacterium
TCGCTGCTCCTCGGCGTCCAGCCCCTGGCGCCCACGGCGGTGCTGCGCGCCCTCACCGGGGACGCGGCCGACCCGACGACCGCGGCGATCGTCGCAGCCCGCCTCGACCGCACCGTCATCGGGCTCGTCGTCGGGGCGGCCGTGGCCCTCTCCGGGGTCGTCCTCCAGGGGCTGAGCCGCAACCCGGTCGCCGAGCCGGGCATCCTCGGGCTCAACTCCGGCGCGGCCCTCGCGGTCGTCCTCGGCATCCGGTTCCTCGGGCTCGACGGCGTCGGTGGGTACGTCGTCGCCGCGATCGTCGGCACGCTGGCCGTCGCGGTCCTCGTCCAGGCGCTGACCGCGCTGGCTCCCCGCGCCAGCGCCCCGGTCTCGATGGCGCTGGCCGGCGCGGCTGTCATGGCGCTGGCGCAGAGCCTCATCGGCGCGGTCCTCGTGACCGACCGCGGCTCGCTCGACTCCTTCCGCTTCTGGCAGGTCGGCTCGGTCGCCGGCCGGGATGCCGGGCAGGTCCTCGACGTCCTGCCGTTCCTCGTCGTCGGCGCCCTGCTCGCGCTGACCTCCGGGCCGACCCTCGACGCGGTCGCGCTCGGCGACGACCTCGCGCGCGGCCTGGGCCAGCGGGTCGTGCTGCAGCGCGGCCTCGCCGCCGCAGGAGCCGTCCTCCTCGCCGCCACCGCGACCGCCCTCGCCGGCCCGATCGCCTTCGTCGGCCTCGTCGTGCCCCACCTCGTGCGCGTCCTCGTCGGGGTCGGGTACCGCCGCGTGCTGCTCTTCTCGGCGCTCCTCGGGCCGGCCTTCGTCGTCCTCGCCGACACCGTCGGCCGACTCGTCGCACCGCCGTCGGAGGTGCAGGTCGGCATCGTCTGCGCGGTGCTCGGCGCCTCGGTGCTCGTCCTCGTCGTCCGCCGGGTCCGGGGGGTCTGATGTCCTCCGCCCCGCCCCTCGCCTCCACGCCGGCCACTCCGCCGACGGCGCCGTCGGGCACACCGTCGACGGCGGCGACGCTCGCCCGGGCCCGCCGCGGCCCGCGCCGCCGCCGCACCGCTGTCGTCGCAGCGCTGCTCGTCCTCTTCGTCAGCCTCGTCCTCGTCCGGGCGTTGCTCGGCGACTACCGGGTCTCGTTCGTCGATGCCGTCCGCATCCTCGGCGGCGAGCAGGTCCCCGGTGCCTCGTTCGTCCTCCTCGAGTCGACGCTGCCGCGGGCCGTCATGGCCGTCCTCGCCGGGGCGGAGTTCGGCGCCGCCGGAGCCGCGTTCCAGGTGCTCCTGCGCAACCCGCTGGCGAGCCCGGACGTCCTCGGCCTCACCCACGGCGCCAGCGCCGGGGCCGTCCTCGCCGTCGTCGCCCTGGGGGTGCGCGGCACCCCGGTGACGCTCGCCGCCCTCGCCGGCGCGGTCCTCGCCGCGGTGGTCATCCTCAGCCAGGCCGGCGGTCGTGGAGGGGCGACCGACCGGATGGTGCTCGTCGGGGTGGCCCTCGCGGCGGGACTGTCCGCGCTCGTGCACTGGATGCTCCTGCGGGCCAGCATCCACCAGGCCCAGGACGCCCTGGTCTGGCTGAGCGGCAGCCTCAACACGGTGACCTGGGCCGACATCGGGCGTCTCCTCGCCCTCGACGCCGTGCTCCTGCCGCTGCTCCTGCTCCTCGCCGGGCGCCTGCCGGTGCTCGGCCTCGGCGACGACCTGGCCGCCGCCCTCGGGGTGCGGGTCACCGGCCTGCGGGTCGGCGTGACCCTTGTCGTCGTCGCCCTCGTCGCATCCGCCACCGCCGTCGTCGGGCCCGTAGCGTTCGTCGGGTTCCTCAGCGGGCCGATCGCGCGCCGGCTCGTGCCCGGCCGGCCGTCGGTCGGCATCGCGGCCCTCGTCGGGGCGGTCGTCGTCGTCGCCGCCGACCACGTGGCGGCCTACGCCGTCCCGGGCACCGCCCTGCCCGTCGGGCTCGTCACCGGCCTGCTCGGCGCCCCCGTCCTGCTCTGGATGCTCCGCTCCCGACCCGCGTCCCAGGAGGACCGATGACCGTGACCGAGACCCCCGCGCCGAGCGCACCGCCGAACCCGACCGGCGCTCCGGACGGCTCGCGCCTCGCCGCCCACGACCTGCGCCTCGGCTACGACGGCCGGGTCGTCGTCGACGGCGTCACCCTCGAGCTGTCGACCGCCCGGACGACGGCGGTCGTCGGGCCCAACGGCTGCGGCAAGTCGACCCTGCTGCGCGGGCTCGGCCGGCTGCTGCGGCCCCGCGGCGGAACGGTGCTCCTCGACGGCGACGAGATCGGCTCGCTGCCGACGCGGGAGGTGGCGCGCCGGCTCGGGCTGCTGCCGCAGCAACCGGTCCTCCCCGACGGCGTCACCCTCCTCGAGCTCGTCGAGCGCGGCCGGCATCCGCACCACGGGCTGTTCCGGACGTGGACCCGAGTCGACGAGGCGGCGGTCGCGGAGGCGCTCGAGCGCACCGACCTCGTCGAGCTCGCCGGCGTGGCGGTCGACAGCCTGTCCGGCGGTCAGCGGCAACGGGTCTGGCTCGCGATGGTCCTCGCGCAGCAGACCTCCGTGCTCCTCCTCGACGAGCCGACCTCGTTCCTCGACATCGCCCACCAGCTCGACGTCCTCGACCTCGTCCGGACCCTGCGTGACGACGGCACGACGGTCGTCATGGTGCTGCACGACCTCGGCATGGCCGCCCGGTACGCCGACCACCTCGTCGCCATGCGCGACGGCCGCGTCGTCGCCGAGGGGACGCCGCACGAGGTCGTCACCCCGGAGGTCGTCGAGGAGGTGTTCGGGGTGAGCGCGCTCGTCGTCGCCGACCCGGAGACCGGCACCCCGGTCGTCCTGCCGCGTCGGAGGGTTTCGTGAGCGCCGTGGCCCGCGCGCGCCGGACGGACGCGTCGACCGGTATCGTCCGCGAGACCTTCCCGCAGTTCGCCGCCACCGTCGCCGAGGTGCACGACCTCGGTGGCGGGATGCGCCGGTTCGTCTGCGAGGCACCGGAGCTGCGCGACTTCGTGCCGTGCGGACCGGACGAGTACGTCGGCCTGCTCATGCCGCCGGCCGGCGCCCCGCTCGTCCTCCCGGACCCCGGGCCGGTCAACGTCCGCGCCTCGGTCGCCGCTCTCCCGGACGCCACCCGGCCGGCCCTGCGCTGGTACACCATCCGCGAGCACGACCCCGTCCGCGGCCGGGTCGACGTCGACGTCGTCACCCACGGCGACAGCGGTCCGGGCTCCGCCTGGGCGTGCCGCGCCCGTCCGGGCGACCCCGTCGGCCTGCGCGCGAGCGGGGCTCTCTACCGCGGCTTCGAGGTCGGCGGCCGGCAGGTGCTCGTCGCCGACGAGACCGCGGTGCCGTCCGTGGCGGCCGTCCTCGACGCCTGGGGCGGCGCCGACGACGCCCGTGACCACGGCGTCGAGGTGCACGTCGAGGTGGCCGACCCCGCCGTCCTCGACGCCTACGACCTCGGCGACGCCCACGTCCACGTGCGCACCGGTGCCCCCGGCAGCGCCGTCGTCCCGGCGCTCGACCTCGAGCTGAGCCGGCGCCCCGGAGCGATCGCCTACGGATGGGCGTGCGGTGAGGCCTCCCTCGCGGCCGCCACCCGCCGGGTCCTCGTCCGGCACGGCGCGGCCCGGCGCAGCGTCTTCTTCTGCGCGTACTGGAAGCTCGGCCGGCCGCGCCCCTGACGGTTCACCGCCCGGTCACCTCGCATCGGTAGCGTGGTGGGTGATGAGAACTCCACACCTCGTGTGCCTCGACATCGACGGCACGACGGTCGACCACGACGGCCACCTCCACGACCCCGTCCGCGAGGCGGTGCGGGCGGTCGTCGCGGCCGGGCACCACGTCACCCTCGCGACCGGTCGCGGGGTGGTCGGCACCCTCCCCGTCCTCGAGGCCCTCGGCCTCGACCACGGCTACGCCGTGTGCGCCAACGGGGCGATCACCCTGCGCCTCGACCCCGCCCTCGACGCCGGCTACGCGGTGCTCGAGGCAGTGACCTTCGACCCGGCCCCCGCGCTCCGGGTGCTGCGCGAGGAGTTCCCGACCGCCCTCGTCGCCGTGGAGGAGGTCGGCGTCGGCTTCAAGGTCTCGGCGCCCTTCCCGGACGGTGAGCTCGACGGCACCCCGCGGGTCGTCCCCTTCGAGGAGCTGATGGCCCACCCGGTCACCCGTCTCACCATCCGCGACCCCGACAGCTCGAGCGAGGACTTCCTCGCGCGCACCGAGCGGATCGGCCTGCACGGCGTCGAGTACGCCGTCGGGTGGAGCGCCTGGCTGGACATCACTCCCGAGGGCGTCTCCAAGGGCGCCGCGCTCGAGGGCGTCCGCCGCCGGCTCGGCGTCGAGCCGGCCGCGACCGTGGCCGTCGGCGACCAGCGGAACGACCTCGAGATGCTGCGCTGGGCCGCGCGCGGCGTGGCGATGGCCAACGCACCGGACGAGGTGAAGGCGGCCGCCGACGAGGTGACCGGCCACGTCGACGAGCACGGCCTCGTCGCGGTCCTCGACGCCCTCAGCTGACAAACCCCCGCCCGATCCCACCACGGCGTCCGCGCCGGTGGCAGGGTGTGCCTGCATGAGCACAGCGGACGTCAGCAGGGTCACCCGACGGGCCAACGAGAGCCCGGTCGTGGAGTGGGGGGCGCGGGTCGGCTTCGTCGTCCTCGGGGTCCTCCACCTCGTCATCGCGTGGATCGCCCTGAAGGTGGCGTGGAACATCGGCGGGGGCAGCAAGAGCGCCGACCAGTCCGGCGCCCTCACGACGATGGCGAGCTCGTCGACCGGCCCGCTGCTGCTGTGGGTCGCCGTCGTCGGCTTCGGCCTCCTCGCGGTCTGGAACGTCACCGAGGGCGTGCTGAGCCACGGCGAGACCGGCGACCGCGTCAAGCTCGTCGCCAAGGGGGTCATGTACGCGTTCTTCGCCTGGACCTCGTTCAAGGTCGTCGCCCTCGGGTCCGGCGGCTCCAGCGAGAAGCAGACCGAGGACGCCACGGCGACCCTGATGAGCAACCCCGCGGGCCAGGTCCTCGTCGGCGTCGTCGGGCTCGTCGTCCTCGGCATCGCGGGCTACCACGTCTACAAGGGCTGGACGAAGAAGTTCCTCGAGGACCTGCGCGAGCACCCCGGTGGCTGGGCCGTGCAGGCCGGCCGCGCCGGCTACATCGCGAAGGGCGTCGCGCTGCTGGTCGTCGGCGTCTTCTTCGTCATCGCGGCGGTGCAGCACGACCCGGACAAGGCGCAGGGCCTCGACGGCGCCCTCAAGTCGCTCAAGGACATGGCCTTCGGGCCGGTGCTCCTCACCGTCGTGGCGCTCGGCATCGCCGCGTACGGCGTCTACTCCTTCGCCCGCGCCCGCTACGCGCGGCTCTGAGCGGCCGGCTCGCGCCCGGTGCCGTCGGTGACGGTGGCGCCGGCCGGGTCGCGGCGGAGGTAGCCCCACGCCAGCAGGGCGCAGACGAGGCCGTTGACCAGCCCGACGAGGACGTCGGTGACGTGGTGTGCGCCGCGGTACAGGCGCGCGAACGAGACGGCGAGCGGTGCGAGCACGCAGAGGGTGATGAGCACCCGCCGGGCGACGACGTTCTGCAGCCGGGTGGCCATGAGGACGAACGAGACGTAGAGCGCCGTCGAGGCGCCGACGTGGCCGCTCGGGTAGCTCGAGGTCGGCGGCGTGGGGTCGAGGCGCTCGACGGTGGGCCGGGGCCGCCCGACCACCGCGGTGGCGATGACGAAGATGGTGGCCTGCAACGAGATCGCGAGGATCGGGACGATCGCGAACCACCACTGCCGGGTGCGCCAGAGCACGAGGAGCGCGACGAGCACACCGACCGCGATGACGTACTCGGTGTTGCCGATCATCGACATGAACTTCGTGACGGTCTCGCCGGTCGGCGTGCGACGGTCCTGGAACCAGCGGCTGACGCCGTTCTCGGCCTCGAAGCCCCGCAGGGGCTCCATGATGACCCAGCCGATCCCGACGATGACGGCGAAGACGGCCACCCCGGGCAGCACCGCCCGGACGGCGGCGTCACGCAGCGCCGACCCGATCGAGGGGCGGGACGAGTCGTCGTCCCAGCGGGTGAGGAAGGGCATCAGGACTCCTGGGGCGAGAGGGAACGGTCACCGGCGACGTCACCGTCGGCGTCATCACCGGCGTGGGGC
>JACXUW010000663.1 GCA_014763705.1 Micrococcales bacterium
CCCCTACCTCGCCGGCGGGGGTGCCAGCGCGGCCGTCACCGCCGACGGCACCGAGTGGACCTCCGGCGCGGCCCGGCACGAGGGCGGCAGCCCGAACGTCCTCGGCGCCGTCGCGCTCGCCGCCGCCTGCGCCGCGCTCCGACAGCACCGCGCGGCCGTCGAGGAGCACGAGCGGCGCCTCGGCGCGCGCCTGCTCGCCGGACTGCGCGGCATCCCCGGGGTGCAGGTCCACTCGCTGTTCGGGGACGACCACGACCGGGTGCCGGTCGCCGCGTTCACCGTCGAGGGGTTGGAAAGCCACCTCGTCGCCTCCGCGCTGAGCGCCGAGCACGGCATCGGGGTGCGGGCGGGCAAGTTCTGCGCCCACCCGCTCGTCGACCACCTCCTGGGACGCGACCGCGTGGCCGGCACCGCCGGCGACACCGCGGTGCGGGCGAGCGCCGGCATCGCGACGACCGAGGAGCACCTCGAGCGGTTCCTCGCCGCGGTGGCCGACCTCGCGTCGCACGGCCCGGTGCTGCGCTACGTCGAGCACCCGACGCGCGGCTGGGAGCCGGTGGAGGACGCCCGCGTCCTCGACGTCGCGCTGCCCTGGTGACGGGACGAGCCGGGCCGGGGCGGGACGGGCCGGGTCGGTTCGGGCGGGCTGGATGCCTCAGCGGCGCACGAGGTGCAGCGCCCGCCGCGGGCAGGCGGTGACCGCCTCGCGGGCCAGGGTCAGCTCGTCCTCGGGGACCGGCCCGAGGACGAGCGGGTAGCCCCACTCGTCGAGGACGATCCGCTCCGGCAGCAGCTCCGCGCACAGGCCGCGGGCGCGGCAGTCCGGCCAGTCGACCCGCAGCGCGTGCGTCGGCTCCGGGGCTCCCGTCGCGGCGCTCACGCGACCCTCGCCGGGAACGTCGTCGCGCATCCGCAGGAGTGCGCCAGGTGGTCCTCGACCTTGTCGGCGAGCGCCGTGAGGAGCGTCCGCACCAGCCGGGAGGTGCCGTCGGGATGGGCGCACGCGCCCCGGCCGGTGACGAGCCCGGTCAGCTCCTCGACCCGGCGTCGGGTGTCGGCTCCCTCGGCGAGGCCGCGGACCTCCTCGGCGAGCGCCGGCAGCCCGTTGCGGCACGGGCCGCACCGGCCGGCGGTCTCGTCGGCGGCTTCCACGGCTCGTGGCTGCACCCGCGCGACGCGGCCCGGCTCACGTGGTCCCAGCCCCACCT
>JACXUW010000664.1 GCA_014763705.1 Micrococcales bacterium
TCGCTACGCTGCCCCGGTGACCGACACCGCCGCCGCCCACGACCTCTCCGACCCCGCGACCGACCCGTTCGAGGTCGCCCGGGCCGCCGCCGCCGTCATCGCCGAGCGCACCGGCGCCGAGCGCCACGACGTCGCCCTCGTCCTCGGCAGCGGATGGGGGCAGGCCGGCGACCTCGTGGGGGAGACGCTGGCGACGGTCGAGAACACCGACGTGCCGGGCTTCGGCCGGGCCGCGGTCGCCGGGCACAGCGGCTCGATGCGCTCGGTGGCCATCGGCGACACCGGCCGTCGCGCGCTCGTCTACGGCACCCGCACGCACTTCTACGAGGGCCGCGGCGTGCGCGCCGTCGTCCACGGGGTGCGCACCGCGGCGGCCGCCGGCTGCTCGACGATCGTCATCACCAACGGCTGCGGCGGCCTGCGCCCGGAGTGGGCGCCGGGCACCCCGGTGCTCATCAGCGACCACATCAACCTCACCGCGCACTCCCCCATCGAGGGAGCGAACTTCGTCGACCTCACCGACCTCTACTCGCCGCGGCTGCGGGCCGTCGCCCGGGAGGTCGACGACACCCTCGACGAGGGCGTCTACGTCCAGTTCCGCGGCCCGCACTACGAGACCCCGGCCGAGGTGCGGATGGCCAAGGTGCTCGGTGGCGACCTCGTCGGGATGTCCACCTCGCTCGAGGCGATCGCCGCCCGCCAGAGCGGCCTCGAGGTCCTCGGCATCTCGCTCGTCACGAACGCGGCGGCCGGCATCTCGCCCGACCCGCTGAGCCACGAGGAGGTCCTCGAGGCCGGCCGGGCCGCCGCCGACCGCTGTGGCCGGTTGCTCGCCGACGTCGTCGGCCGCATCTGAGGAGTCCCGCCGTGAGCACGACGACCGACCTCGACAGCCTCCTCGCCGCCGCCCGGGCGTGGGCCGCCGACGACCCCGACCCCGTCACCCGCGCCGAGCTCGAGCAGCTGGCCGCCGACGCGGCCGGCGGTGACGGCGCCGCCCGCGACGAGCTCGCCGACGCGATGGGCGGGATGCTCGAGTTCGGCACCGCCGGCCTCCGGGGGAGGCTCGGTGGTGGCCCGAACCGGATGAACCGGGCCGTCGTCGTCCGGGCCGCCGCGGGGTTGACGGCGTACCTGCAGACCCTCGACCCGGAGCCGTTCGTCGTCGTCGGCTACGACGCCCGCACGAACTCCGACGTCTTCGCC
>JACXUW010000665.1 GCA_014763705.1 Micrococcales bacterium
CGGCACCACCCGGCAGCCGGAGGCCGGACGAGTCACCACTCGCTCAGCTGACGGATGCGCCGAGGTCGAACCACGTGCTGCGACGTTCGGGCCGGATCCCGACACTCCCGAGCAGACGCCCGAGGGCGGGCCGGTCGAGGGCGACGCTCCACACCCAGCGAACGACCCGCGCCTGGCGACGCAGCCGGTCCTCCCGCTGCTTCTCCTCCCAGAGCACCTGCGCAGCGGTCTCGGGGTCCGCTCCCTCGGGGACCCGGTACTTGACCCGGCCGTCGAACTCCCCGGCCACGCCGGCCCAGCCGAAGTCGGTGTAGCCGATGAGTCCTCGGTCGTCCGTGTACGGCACCTGGAGGCGTGGTCGTGGCAGCCCGAGCAGGTACATCTGCACCCGGGAGAGACTCTCACCGGCCGACATGCTGCCCGGGTCGGCCAGGTCGCGCACGAGGGCCGCGGTGCGACGCCCGGCCACCCGAGGGGCCACGGCCGCCACCTCGGCCGAGAGGTCCGCGACGGTGCACAGACCGTTCCGCAGCGCGTGGTCGGCGGCCGCGACGGCCGACTCGAGGGTGCCGGTCCGCGCGAGGTCGACCACGGTGCGCGCGGGTGGCGTCACGCTCAGCCCCTGCACCGTCACGGGCTCGGTGTCGCCACCGACGACGGGGCACAGACCACCCGACCGGCTGGCGCGGCGTGAGTGGCTGAGCACGCCGACGCAGGAGGGCCAGTCCTCGACCCGGGGCATCCCCCACACCGCCGCGGCCGACCACGCGGCCACGACCCGGTCGTGACCCGGTCGGCGGACGAGGTTCGCGGCGTGCACCACGGCGGCGTGGCGTTGACCCGGCGCGAGCTCGGCCCAGTGGGCGCTCGGTACCCACACGCCGTGGCGGACGTGGTGCCAGTCGTCCACGGCGCGGCTCGGCTCGACGCCCGCGCGCCGCAGGTCGACCCCGAGCCGAAGGAGACCGGGGTCGAGGGGCACCGGAAGGTGGAGAGCCGTCATCCGGTGAGCGTGGCAGCACCTCCGGGACCGGCCGCCGGGTTGTCCACAGCCCCCGGCCCGAGGTCGGCGTTGCGGCACGGCGGCACCGACGCGTCAGGACGAGATGGGGACGGCGAGGCGAGATCGGGTCGGGCCGGCAGGACCGGGTCGGCACTGCGAGGTCGGGTCGGGCCGGCAGGACCGGGTCGGCACTGCGAGGTCG
>JACXUW010000206.1 GCA_014763705.1 Micrococcales bacterium
GAGCGTCAAGGATCAGCCGAAGTACCTGTCAAGCCTCAGCCGGAACACTGTCGCGGATCAGCCGAAGACCGAACGTCCAGCATCAGGCGAAGTCATACAACGGTTCGGGTGGGGCGTGTCGGGCTTGAACCGACGACCGACGGATTATGAGTCCGCTGCTCTGACCGACTGAGCTAACGCCCCGCGCCGCAGGCGGACCCGCGGCCCGGTGAGCCTATCGCCGGGTCACAGGGGCGCCCGACGGCGGCGACAGGTCCGGCACAGCGCCACACCGGAGCGTGGAGCCCAGATGGAACCCACGACGAAGGAGCACACCATGAACCGCCAGACCAGGACCCTCGCCATCGGCGGCGTCGGCATCGCCGCCGCCGTCGCCCTCGGACTCACCGGCGCGACGATCGCCGGCGCTGCCGGCACCCCCTCGACGACCCCTTCGGCCACCGCATCCGCCGGCCCGGACAGCGGTGGCTCGAGCGGCACGATGCCCGGCGGCGCGCGCGGCGGGATGATGGACGCCGGTGGCACGCTGACCGCCGACGCCGCGAGCAAGGCCGTCGCCGCGGCCCAGCAGGCCGTCTCCGGCGGCACCGTCACCGGAGTCCGGGCGATGTCCGACGGCACCTACGAGGTGACCGTCGTCAAGGACTCCAGCCGCGTCGACGTCCTGCTCTCCTCCTCGTTCGCGGTCACCGGCACCGAGGACCACAGTGGTGGACCGGATGGCGACGGCCCGCCGGACCGGAGCGGCTCGGGCGCCGGGTCCGGCACCGGGTCCACCAGCCCGAGCGACGCCAACGGGACGACCACGACGAGCACCGTCTGACCCGCCCCGGCGACGCGCCCGCGCCGTGATCCGTGTGATCACTGGTGCGGGTGCGCCGCGTGGTGCACAATGTGCACGACAACGGCACGGCGACGTGCCCGCACACCGCACCGACCGGCACCACCGGCTCACGACTGCGACGGCGTTGGGGAAGACGTCCACCGCACGACAAGGAGACCGGGATGTCCGTCGCGATGCCGCGCACCGCCACGCGTGGAGTGGTCTACGTCCACTCCACGCCCAAGGCGCTCTGCCCGCACGTCGTCTGGGCGATCGAGGGAGTCCTCGGCGCCCGCGTCAGCGTGCACTGGACCGACCAGCCGGCCGCCCCCGGGATGGTCCGCGCCGAGCTGAGCTGGGCCGGCGAGGCCGGCACCGGCGCCCGCATCGCGTCCGCGCTGCGCGGCTGGGACCACCTGCGCTACGAGGTGACCGAGGAGCCGAGCCCCGGCAACGACGGCTCGCGCTGGTCGCACACGCCGCGGCTCGGCATCCACCACACGTGGACCTCCGCGAGCGGCGACGCCGTCGTCAACGAGGACCGGCTGCGCGAGGTCGTCGTGCTCGCCCAGGGCAGCCCCGAGGCGATGCAGGAGATGATCGAGGAGCTGCTCGGCCTCGAGTGGGACGAGGAGCTCGAGCCGTTCCGGTACGCCGGCGACGGCGCGCCCGTCCGCTGGCTGCACAAGGTCGGCTGAGCGCCGCCTCGATACCGTGCTACGCCGCAGTAACTGCCGTAATGACAGCAGTTACTGCGGCGTAGCCCGCGAAGCGCGCCGGTAGCGGGCGCCGAGGGCGTCACGGAGGACGGCCAGCGCGGCATCGCCGAGCAGCTCGTCGGGGACGGCCCAGGCCCGGCTCCGGCCCGCCTGGTCGAGGAGCAGGACGCCGGGGGTGTGGCGAGCGGCGGTCACCGTCGCCAGGTCGAGGTGCACCTCGTGCCAGGGCAGGAGGAAGACCGCTGACGACTCCGTGTACCGGGCGCGCACCAGCGTCCCGGGCGGGCACGCGCGATGGGCCATCGACCGGACGGAGGCCCGCAGCCGGCGCCGCGCACCCACGACGTCGACGCCGGTGAGGACCACCATCGCGACGAGGACGGCGACACTCGTGCGCACCACCGGGCCCGGCTCGATGTGCTTGACCGACCCCAGCCACACGACGACCCCGACGAAGGCGACGGTGGCGAGGGCGTGCCGCACGGCGAGCGGCCGCCAGTGCCCCGGCGCCTGCTCGAGGTCGCGCGCGAGGACGGCCGTCTCCCGGGCGATGATCGCCTCGGTGCTCACGTACGACGCCTCGGCCGAGCGCACCGCGCCGTCGTCGGTCCCCGTGCCGTCCCCACCCACGGGCAGGACCCTAGGCGCGGGCGCGGTGTCCGCGCAGCCGAACGGGTTCGGTCAGACGCTCTTGACGACGAACGCGACGTTGTGGCCGCCGAACCCGAACGAGTTGTTGAGCGCCGCGATGTCGCCGTCCGGCAGCGTGCGGTGCTCGCCGCGGACGACGTCGAGGTCGATCTTCGGGTCGAGGTCGTCGACGTTGATCGCCGCCGGGGCGACCCGGTGGTGCACGGCGAGCGTCGTGAACAGCCCCTCGAGCGCGCCGGCCGCACCGAGGAGGTGGCCGGTCATCGACTTGGTGGCGCTGACCGCCATCCCGTCGGCGTCGGCCCCGAAGGCGCGGCGGATGGCGTTGGCCTCCGCGACGTCGCCGACCGGGGTCGAGGTGGCGTGCGCGTTGACGTGGACGATGTCCTTGGCCGTGAGGCCGGCGCGCTCGACGGCCTCGAGCATCGCGCGGCTGGCGCCGGCGCCCTCGGGCTCGGGCGCGGTGATGTGGTGGGCGTCGGCGGACATCCCGATCGCGGCGAACTCGGCGTAGATGCGGGCGCCGCGGGCCTTCGCGTGCTCGTACTCCTCGAGCACCATGACGCCGGCCCCTTCGCCCATGACGAAGCCGTCGCGGCCGGTGTCGTAGGGGCGCGAGGCGGCGGTCGGGTCGTCGTTGCGGGTCGAGAGCGCCTGCATCTGGGAGAACCCGGCGAAGCAGATGGGGTGCATCGCGGCCTCGGTGCCGCCGGCGACGACCATGTCGGCGCGCCCCTGGCGGATCATCTCGTAGCCCGTGCCCATCGACTCGGCGCCGGAGGCGCAGGCCGAGACGGTGGTGTGCGCGCCGGCGCGGGCGCCGAGCAGCAGCGACACGTTGCCGGACGAGGTGTTCGGCATGAGCATGGGCACGGCGAGCGGGAAGACGCGACGGACACCCTTCTCGCGCAGCACGTCCCACTGGTCGAGGAGGGTCCACACGCCACCGATGCCGGTGCCGATCGCCACGCCCAGCCGCTCGGGGTCGAGCTCGGGGGAGCCGGCGTCGACCATCGCGGCCTGGGCGGCGATGACGGCGTACTGGGCGCTGGGGTCCATCCGCCGGATCTGGACCTTCTCGAGCACCTCGGACGGGTCCTGGGCGATGGTGCACGCGAAGTGCACGGGCAGCTCGTAGCGCTCGAGCATGTCCTCGGGCAGCGGCTTGGCTCCGGACCGGCCGGCGAGGATGCCCTCCCAGGTCTCGGCGATGGTGCCGCCGAGGGGGGTGGTGGCACCGAGCCCGGTGATGACGACGCGACGCTCGCTCATGGGTGCTGCTGCTCCTTGTGGGTGCGGGTGGGGCCGGCGCGGCCTCCCGGTCGGGGAGGCCGCGCCCGGTGCTCAGCCCTGGTTGGACTGGATGAAGTTGACCGCGTCGCCGACCGTCGCGAGGTTCTTGACCTCGTCGTCGGGGATGCGGACGCCGAACTTCTCCTCGGCGTTGACGACGATGGTCATCATCGACAGCGAGTCGATGTCGAGGTCGTCGGTGAAGGACTTGTCCATCTGGACCTCGGCGGGGTCGAGCCCGGTCTCCTCGTTGACGATCTCGGCGAGGCCGCTGAGGATCTCCTGCTGGTCAGCCATGTGCGTGTCTCCTTCGGTGTGGTGAGGGTGCTGCTGGCCCGGGTGACCCGTGGGCCCACGGGAGTCGGTCAGGGGATGACGACGACCTGCGCGGCGTACGACAGGCCGGCGCCGAACCCGATCTGCAGGGCGAGCCCGCCGCTCGGGATCTCACCGTGCCGCACCATCCGCTCCATCGCGAGCGGGATGGACGCGGCGGAGGTGTTGCCGGTGTAGGCGATGTCGCGGGCGATCGGCAGGTCCGCCGGGAGCTTCAGCTGCTTGGCCATCGCGTCGACGATGCGCACGTTGGCCTGGTGCGGGATGAACGCGTCGAGCTGGTCGGCGGTGATGCCGGCGGCGTCGAGGGCCTTCTGGGCGACCGGGGCCATGCCCCAGACCGCCCAGCGGAACACGGTCTGCCCGGCCATCCCGATGTGCGGCCAGCCGAGGTCCTTCTCGTGCACGTCGATCCAGCTGTCGGTCTGCGAGATGACCTCCCACTGCGCGCCGTCCGAGCCCCAGACCGTCGGGCCGATGCCCGGGGTGTCGGAGGCGCTGACGACGGCGGCCCCGGCGCCGTCGGCGAAGATGAACGCGGTGCCGCGGTCGTCCTTGGACGTGAAGTCCGAGAGCCGCTCGACGCCGACGACGAGCACGTGCGCGGCCGAACCGGTGCGCACCATGTCCGAGGCGAGGTTGATGCCGTGGCAGTACCCGGCGCAGGCGGCCGAGATGTCGAAGGCGGCGCCCTTGGAACCGAGGCGCTCGGCGACGAGCGGCGCCGCGGCGGGCGTCTGGTAGGGCCAGCTGACGGTGGCCACGATGACGGCGTCGACGTCGGCGCCGCTGATGCCGGCCATCTCCAGGGCGGGGGTGGCCGCGAACACGGACATGTCGATGACCGACTCGCCCTCGCCGGCCCAGCGCCGCTCGATGATGCCCGAGCGCTCGCGGATCCACTCGTCGGAGGAGTCGATGCGGTCGACGATCTCGGAGTTGGGCACGACCCGGCGCGGGCGGTAGCCGCCGATGCCCGAGATGCGCGAGTGCCCGGTCGTGGACGCGGTGAGGCGGTCGGCGAAGCCCTTGGACGTGGGGGTCATGCGGAGTGCTCCTCGATGAGGGTGCGGGCGGCGTCGAGGTCGTCGGGTCCCTTGACCGCGAGCAGCTCGACGCCCTTGAGGGCGCGCTTGGCGAGGCCGACGAGCGTGCCGGCGGGCGGCACCTCGATGACCGCGGTGACGCCGAGGGCGGTGAACCGCTCCATGCACAGGTCCCAGCGCACGGGGTTGGAGACCTGGCTGACGATCCGGTCGAGGGTCTCCCGGCCGGTGGTGACGACCTCGCCGTCGCGGTTCGAGACGAGGGTGACGCCGGGGTCCGAGACGTCGTGGTCGGCGGCGGCCGCCGCGAGGACCTCGACGGCCGGCTGCATGTACCGGGTGTGGAACGCTCCGGCCACCTTGAGCGGGATGACCCGGGCCCGGGCCGGCGGGTCGTCGGCCAGCGCCGCGAGGGCGGGCAGGGCGCCGGCGGCGACGACCTGGCCGGCGCCGTTGACGTTGGCCGGCGTGAGGTCGTGGCGCGCGATCGTCGCGAGGACGTCGTCGGGGTCGCCACCGAGGACCGCGCTCATCCCGGTGGGGGTCGCGGCGCTCGCCTCGGCCATCGCCCGACCCCGCAGTGCGACGAGGCGCATCGCGTCGTCCTCGGTGAGGACCCCGGCCGCGGACGCGGCGGTGATCTCGCCGACCGAGTGGCCGGCGAGGGCGCCGACGCCGGACACGCCACCGAAGGCGCGCAGGGCGAGCAGACCGGCGCCGACGAGCAGCGGCTGGGCGACCGCGGTGTCCTTGATCGTCTCCTCGTCCGAGGTCGTGCCGTGCGCGACGAGGTCGACCCCGGCGGCATCCGAGAGCGCCGTGAGGTGCTCGCGGGCACCGGGCAGCTCGAGCCACGGGGCGAGGAAGCCGGGGGACTGCGACCCCTGGCCCGGGCAGACGATGACGATCACGCCTCCCAGCGTGCGGCCTGGGCCGTGACCGGATCGTGACGAGTGGGGACGAACCTCACCGCCACGAATTGTGGGGTTCCCACAATTCACGCGGCGTCACGGGCGGAGTGTGCTGCGCGTCACCGGGCCGAGCCGGTGGAAGGCGAGGGCGATCCGGACGGTCTGTGCGTCGTGCGGGTCGGTGAGGTCGTAGCCGGTGGCCTTCGCGATGCCGGCCAGCCGGTAGCGCACGGTGTTCGGGTGGACGATGAGCGAGCGCGCGGTGCCCTCGACGCCGAGGCCGCCGTCGAGCCACGCCTCCGCGGTCTCCAGCAGCGAGCCGCCGCTGGCCTCCTCGAGCGGGCGGACGATGCGGGCCGCCAGGG
>JACXUW010000207.1 GCA_014763705.1 Micrococcales bacterium
GCTCCTCCGCGAACCGTCGGGTCAGCGGACCGCGTAGCCGCCGCATGTCCTCGTCGGCGCGATCGAGCAGGGCGGCGTCCAGCCCGGTCGGTGCGGTGGCGGGCATCCGCTCGAGGAGGTCGAGGCGCAGGGAGGTGGGTGGGTGCGTCGCGTCGGCCCGGTGCCTCGACAGCTCGCTCTCGCGGCGGCGGCGGCGGAGCTCGCGCGCCGTCGGCCGGTCGGCCCCCTCGATGGCGCTCCACGGGTCCGCGCCGGTCCGGGCGGCGACCTGGGCGGCGGTCAGACCGCGGATCGGGTGGAGGGAGGAGGAGAGCAGGGTGACCCCGCTCGATGGTCCGGCGGCGCGGGCGGCGAGCCGGTCGGCCACGTACTCGGCGTGCTGCGACTGCGTGGCGTCGAGCCGGACGAGGGCGACGAGCACGCCGATCACCGGGGCGGCGACCGCCCGCTGGACCACCGACCCGATGGCACTCGACGCGGTGAGGAGAAGATCGCCGTGGTCCGTGACGGGGCCCGGCCACAGGACGCCGGCGGCCCGGGTCAGCAGGTCACCGGCCGCGCCGATGGTCCGACCGGCCGTCGTGTCGCGGGAGCGCAGGTGACCGAGCTCGTGCCCGAGGAGGAACACCCGCTCGTCGGCGTCGAGCGAGGTCCACAGCGGGAGCCCGACGACGAGGGCCCGCCGTCGTCCCCAGCCGAGGGACCCCACGCCCGCGTTCCAGTCGGTGTCGATGCCGACGACCTCGGGCGCGCGCACCCCGACGTCGTCGGCGAGGCGGGCGACGAGGGCGTGGAGACCGGGCGCCTCGTCCGGTGTCACCGCGGTGACCGACCGGGGCAGGCGAGCCGGCCTCGGGACGAGCTCCCACACGACCAGCCCGAGGAGGGCCAGGGCGACGACGCGCCACCACCCGACGAGGGAGAACGCCCACCACAGCGCGAGCACCAGCGCCAGCAGCGAGCCGAGGAGGACGGTGACGGCGAGGACGAGGGCGCCGGTGCGGCTCGGCGCGGCGCCGACGACGTCGGGGTCGGCGGCCAGCCGGGCGTGCAGCCGCTGGGCCGAGCGGCGGAGCGTGGCATCCACCCGCCGGTCCACGACACCGCGCGGCGCCTCGACCGTGGACCGCACGCCCCAGTCGCAGGCCTCGCACCACGCCGGCATCCCCGGCTCCTCGACGAGCGGCGCGCCGCAGCCGGGACAGGGCCGCGCGGGATCCTCGGTCGTCCTCCCCTCCGCCATGCGGGCATGGTGGCACGCCGGCCGCCCGAGAGGACACCGTTTGCACTCTCCGGTCGAGAGTGCCAATAATGAGCGTTAGCACTCTCATCATGAGAGTGACAAGTACCGACCGGTCCGGTGAGGCCCGGTGCGCCGACGGTGACGTGAGCCGCGGCCCCGGTCCGTCCGTCGCGGGCACCCTCCGGTCCCACCTTCGATTCGCGTGGGAGGAACCACCCGAATGGCCAAGATCATCGCTTTCGATGAGGAGGCGCGCCGCGGTCTCGAGCGAGGGATGAACACCCTCGCCGACGCCGTCAAGGTCACCCTCGGCCCCAAGGGCCGCAACGTCGTGCTGGAGAAGAAGTGGGGCGCCCCCACGATCACCAACGACGGTGTCTCGATCGCCAAGGAGATCGAGCTCGACGACCCCTACGAGAAGATCGGGGCCGAGCTCGTCAAGGAGGTCGCGAAGAAGACCGACGACGTCGCCGGTGACGGCACGACGACGGCCACCGTCCTCGCCCAGGCGCTCGTCCGCGAGGGCCTGCGCAACGTCGCCGCCGGGGCCAACCCGATGGCGCTCAAGCGCGGCATCGAGAAGGCCGTGCGCGCCGTCTCCGACGAGCTGCTCGCCAGCGCCAAGGACGTCGAGACCAAGGAGCAGATCGCCGCGACCGCGTCGATCAGCGCCGCCGACCCCCAGATCGGCGAGATGATCGCCGAGGCCATGGACAAGGTCGGCAAGGAAGGCGTCATCACCGTCGAGGAGAGCAACACCTTCGGCCTCGAGCTCGAGCTCACCGAGGGCATGCGCTTCGACAAGGGCTACATCAGCCACTACTTCGTCACCGACACCGAGCGCATGGAGGCCGTGCTCGAGGACCCCTACGTCCTCATCGCGAACTCCAAGATCGGCTCGATCAAGGACCTGCTGCCCCTCCTCGAGAAGGTCATGCAGTCCGGCAAGCCGCTGCTCGTCATCTCCGAGGACGTCGAGGGCGAGGCCCTGAGCACGCTCGTCGTCAACAAGATCCGTGGCACCTTCAAGTCCGTCGCCGTCAAGGCCCCGGGCTTCGGTGACCGTCGCAAGGCCATGCTCGGCGACATCGCCATCCTCACCGGTGGCCAGGTCATCTCCGAGGAGGTCGGCCTCAAGCTCGACACCGCCGACCTCAGCCTGCTCGGCAAGGCCCGCAAGGTCGTCGTCACCAAGGACGAGACGACGATCGTCGAGGGCGCCGGCGACAACGACGCGATCCAGGGCCGGGTCAACCAGATCCGTGCCGAGATCGAGAAGTCGGACTCCGACTACGACCGCGAGAAGCTCCAGGAGCGCCTCGCCAAGCTCGCCGGCGGCGTCGCCGTCATCAAGGCGGGCGCGGCCACCGAGGTCGAGCTCAAGGAGCGCAAGCACCGCATCGAGGACGCCGTCCGCAACGCGAAGGCGGCCGTCGAGGAGGGCATCGTCGCCGGTGGTGGCGTCGCCCTCATCCAGGCCGGGGCCAAGGCGTTCGCCAACCTCGACCTCGACGGTGACGAGGCGACCGGCGCGAACATCGTCAAGGTCGCCATCGAGGCGCCGCTCAAGCAGATCGCGGTCAACGCGGGTCTCGAGGGCGGGGTCGTCGCGGAGAAGGTCAGCAACCTCGAGTCCGGCTGGGGCCTCAACGCGGCCTCCGGTGAGTACGTCGACCTCGTCGCCGCGGGCGTCATCGACCCGGCGAAGGTCACCCGCTCGGCGCTGCAGAACGCGGCGTCCATCGCGGCGCTGTTCCTCACCACCGAGGCCGTCATCGCCGACAAGCCCGAGAAGGCCGCTCCGGCCATGCCGGGTGGCGACGACATGGGCGGCATGGGCTTCTGAGCCGCTGACGCACCACGTCGCACCGACCGACGGGCGGTTCTCCACTTCCGGAGGGCCGCCCGTCGGCGTGTGACGGCTCGTGTGCGGGGGTGCACTGGCCCGCTCCGGCGATGGTCCCTACGCTGCGCGGATGGAACGGTCGCGCCGGCGCCTCGGGGTGGTGGTCGCCGCGCTCGCCGCGGCCGCACTGCCGACGGCGTGCTCGGACGGTCGCGTGGTCGACGCGAACGGGGTGGTCGTGCTCGTCGGTGAACGCGCCGACTCCGGGATGGACGCGCAGAGAGGTGGCCGCCTCGAGGTCCTCGGCGGGTGCCTCGGCGCCGGAGGGGTGGTGGTCGTCTGGCCGCACGGCACGACCGTCGTCGGCGAGGAACCGCTCACGGTGGAGGTACCGGGCCGGGGTCGAGTCTCGCTCGGTGACGACATCACGCTCGCCGGCGGCTACGTCCTCGAGCACTCGTCGGGACCGCGACCATCCGCGCCGCTGGACGTCGCCGGCGTCACCGTGCCCCGGGCGTGCGCCGAGTACGACGTCTTCCTCTCGGTCTGACCGGTCAGAGCCAGCCGCGGTCGCGGGCCTCGGCCGCCGCCTCGACGCGGTTGCGGGTGCCGGTCTTGCCGATGGCCGCCGACAGGTAGTTGCGCACGGTCTGCTCGGACAGGTGCAGGACCCCGGCGATGTCGGCCACCGTCGCACCGCCCTCCCCGGCCCGCAGCACGTCCTGCTCGCGGCTCGTCAGCGGGTTCGGCCCGGCCGCGAGCGCGTCGGCGGCGAGCACGGGGTCGATCACGAGCTCGCCCGCCGCGACCCGACGGACGGCATCGGCCAGCCCCTCGACCGGCCCGTCCTTGACGACGAAGCCGCGCACCCCGGCGTCGAGCGCGCGCCGGAGGTAGCCGGGCCGGCCGAACGTCGTCACGACGACGACCACGGTCTCCGGCGCCGCGGTCCGCAGCTGCTCGGCGACCTCGAGCCCGGAGGCCCCGGGCAGCTCGATGTCGAGGAGCACGACGTCTGGAGACCGTTCCGCGACAGCGGCCAGCACCTCGTCGCCGCGCCCGACCCGGCCGACGACGCTGAGGTCCGGCTCGAGGTCGAGCAGGGCGGCGAGCGCCTCCCGGAGCATCACCTGGTCCTCGGCGATCAGCAGCGTGGTCATCGAGCGCCTCCGGTGGGCGGCAGGCGGACCGAGAGCCGGAAGCCCGAGGCGTCGCCGTCGGTGCGCAGGCTGCCTCCCGCATCGGTGAGCCGCTCGCGCAGCCCGGCGAGCCCGGAGCCGGTGACCCCGGCGGACCCGTCCTCGTCGGCGTCCGGCCCCGACCCGTCGTCCTGGATGACGAGCGTGGTGCCGTCGGGCCCGCTGGCGGTCCGGATGGTCGCCCTCCCGGCGCGCGCGTGGCGCAGCACGTTCGTGGCGCCTTCGCGCACCACCCACGCGAACAGCTCCTCCTCGGCCGGGGCGAGGCCGGCGTCGGCCCGCTCGACCTCGGTGCGGATGCCCGCGGCCCGCAGCGCCTGACCCGCGTGGGCCAGCTCGTCGTCGAGCGTCGTGCCGCGGTAGCCGCGGACCGCCCGCCGCACCTCGGCGAGCGCCTCCTGGGCGAGCCCGGCGATGTCGTCGGCGTGCCGCTCGGCGGCGTCCGGGTCGGAGCGCACGGTCCGTCGCGCAGCCTGCGCCTTGACCGACACGACGGAGAGGCTGTGCCCGAGGAGGTCGTGCAGGTCGCGGGAGAAGCGGAGGCGCTCGGCGGCGACCGCCGTGCTCGCGAGCTCCTCACGAGTGGCCTGCAGCTCGGCGACCACCGCGGCCAGCCAGCCGAACGCCCACGTGAGCAGGCCCGCGAGGGCGGTGGGGAGGCCCGTGCCCCAGACCGCGACCGACCACTCCGCCCCGCGGGCCCGGGCCACGAGGACGACCGCCGCGGCGAGGCCGGCGACGAGCCACGGCGCGGGCCGCAGCGGCACGGTCGCACCGACGGCGATGGCCGCGAGGAGGGGCAGGGTCGACCAGTCGAGGGCCGGGGCGAGCCCGAGCACGCCGACGAGGAGCAGGAGGGCGAGGACGAGCGGCCAGAGGTCGGTGCGCCGAGTGCCCGCCCGCGCGGTGGCGTCGACGGTCGTCGCGACGAAGACGACCCCGACGGCGAGCAGCCCGGTGACCACGAGCACGGGGTGCTCGGTCTGGCTGCTCGAGACGAGCGGAGGGGCGAGCAGGCCGGCCGCCCAGACGCCGGACCACGCCGCGGCCACCCCTCGGGGCAGCCGCGGCCAGCCCTGCTGCCCGACCGGTGGCGCCATCGCGGCCATCCTCGCAGCGTCCGGGCTCGAGCGGGCCACGTCAGGCCACCTCGGCCTCGCCGGCGACGTGGTCGACCCACGTCCCGAGCGCGCCGGGGAGCCGGAACCGCTCGAGCTCCACCGGGACGAACCCCGCGCCGAGCAGGGCCGCCTCGGTGTCGCGGGCGGGGTGGCAGCCGTGGTCGAGCAGCACCGAGCACGGGGCGACGACGTGCTGGGCGAGCCGGGTCCACGTCCCGCGTGGGGCGGCGACGTGCTCGAGCAGCCGCAGCACCCCACCGGGCCGCAGCACCCGGCGCACCTCGAGGAGCGCCCGGTGCTGGTCGCGCACCGAGCAGAGCGCCAGCGTGGACAGGACCGCGTCCGCACTGCCGTCCGGCACGGGGATGGCCTCGGCGCCGCAGCGGAGGACGGCCGCGTCCCGGAACCGCTCACGCGCCGCGCGCCGGAGCAGGGCGGCACGGTGCCGGTCGGGCTCGACGCACACCGTGGGTGGGGTGGCGGTCGGGCTGAGCGCCGCCGTCGTCGCCCTCGCCGCGCTCGGGGTGGGCGGCATCCTGCGCCGCACGTCGCGACGTCCGCGCCGTGCGTTCGGGTGGGTGTCGCTCGTCGTCCTCGTCCTGTCGCTGGCCGGGCCGGTGGTCCAGGCGAGCACCGCGGCGGCGGGTGCGGCCCTGGCGACCCTCCACCTCGTCGTGGCTGCCGTCGTCGTCCCCCTCGTGATGCGGCGCCTCCCGGTGGCCCGGCCGTGACCCC
>JACXUW010000666.1 GCA_014763705.1 Micrococcales bacterium
CGCCGCTCGTCGCCGACCTCGCCGCCCAGGCCGACACGCTCGCCCGGCACGACGTCGTCGCGGCGCTCGCCGGGTTCGCCGACGCCCTGCCGGCCGTCGGCGGCGAGGGCGGCGGCGAGGTTCGCGACCGTCTGCGACGCGCCGGTCGAGGGTGGCGCGTGGAGCAGCAGGTGCGACCCGGCCCGTACCGCCTCCACTGCCTCGCGCTGGGCCGCGTCGGCGTCGAGGACGAGGAAGTCCTCGGCCGGGCCCCGCCCCCGCTCCGCACCGACCGCGACGGCCGGCAGGGCGTCGGCGAACCCGGCGAGCGCCGCGACGACGTCGTGCCGGGCGAGCGTGTCGGCCTGGGCGGCGAGGTCGGCGACGAGCGGCGCCTTGTGGTACGGGAAGGTGCTGACGACGACGCGCGGGTCGACGGACAGGTCGCGGACGGCCCGGCACGCGTCGGCGAGTGCGGCGTACGCCGGGTAGGGGTCGACGGCGCCGGCCGCGGTGGCGAGGTGCTCGAGACGGTCGGTGTCGAGGCTGATGCCGTGCTCGGACTCGAGGTAGTGGACGAGCGCCGGGTTCACCTCGAGCTCGTCGCCGGGCTCGAGCACCCAGTCCCGGCGTCGGGCATCCGTGGGTCGGGTCGTCAGGGCCCGGAGGAAGACGGGGGCGCCGGGCTGGCGGGGGACGACGCGCCCGTCGTCGAGGACGATGGTCCACGAGGCCATCCCGATGCCGAGGAAGCAGGTGCGCACGGCGTGCTCGCGCTCGATCTCGGTCGCGGTGTCGTGGATGCGGCCCAGCCGGGTGCGCGCCTCGTCGAGGGCGTGCGGCTCGCGGACGAGCTCGGAGAGGAGGGTCGAGCCACCTGCGAGCAGGGCGCTGCGGCTGCCGAGGTGCGCGGTGGACAGGTCGAGGGTGCCGACCGGCAGGTCGCGGTACCAGAGCAGGGTGTTGGGCCCACCGAGCTCGACGAGGTGGCGGGTCCACCGGGCGCGGGCCTCGGCGACCCTCTCGGCGCGGACCGTGGCGGCGTCGGGCGCGATGCTCAGGTGCCCTCCCCGGTGCCGGTCGTCGGGGACGACGTCGGCGACGCCGGCCCTGCCGCGGGGCCGTGCGTCGCGCGCCGGGCCGCTCGCAGTCACCTCAGCAGGCTAACAACGGCGGGCCCCCGGGCCCGGGAGGCTCGGGCGCGGGTCGCGGGCCGGCCTCAGGG
>JACXUW010000667.1 GCA_014763705.1 Micrococcales bacterium
GATCCAGCCCTCCTGCGACTCGTGCGGCATCGGCGGCAGCAGGGCCGACGACGACGCCGCGATGATCGGGTCGTCCCGCCAGGTGAGCGGTCCGGTGCGCCGCGTGAACACCTGGTCCTGGCCGAACGCGGCGACCTTGGGCAGCCGGATCTCCGCGGGGTCGACGAGGACCGGACCGACCCGCATCGACGGCGAGAGGACGCGCAGCCCGGGGGTCACCCAGTCGTCGGCCAGGGCGAGGTGCTTGCGGGGGGTGATGCCCGAGGTCAGGTGCACGCGGCCGGCGGGCAGCATGAGGACGGTCAGCCGGAGGGTCTGGCCGGGCCGCACGAGGAGGGTGTCCTCGAGGGTGAGGTACGGGTGGTCGAGGGGGCGCACCGGGGGGGTCGCGACGGCCCCGAGCAGGCCGAGCTGGCCACGGTGGTGGCCGGTGTCGAGGGCCGCGCCGGCCACCGCCTTGTCGACCACGTGGAAGTGCTCGTAGTCGTCGTCGACGAAGAAGCCGAGGACCGAGTCGTCGGCGCGGCCGAGCTCGCCGACCCGCACCGGGAACCGTTGCGCCGCGAGGGCCTCGAACGCGGCCCGGCGGGCCTCGGTGCCCCCGGGGGCGGTGACCGTCACGTCGTCGACGTCCGGGGCGAGCTCGAGCCGCAGGGTGGCCCGGACGACGGCGATCGGCCGCCCGACGAGCCCGGCGACCGTCGGGGAGCCGAGGGCGGCGTAGGTGTCGACCGTCCAGAGCGTCGTGTCGACGGCCCGCAGCAGGGCGGTGAGCGCGCTCGCCTCGGTCGGGGCGTCGCCCGCCGTGCGCGCCGCGACGTCGGCGCGCACGAGCCCGGTCGCGAGCAGCCCGGCGTGCTGGGCGTGCGGGGGCAGGTCGACGAGCGGTCCGGCGTCCGGCGGCACCGGACGCCCCGGCGCCGGCTCCCAGGTGACGGCGTCGGTCACGGTGTCGTGCATCACCTGGCCGAGCGGATGGCCGTCGCGGTCGAACACCTCGCACGCCTCGTCGATGTGGTCGGGCAGGAGGAAGCCGCAGACCGGGCTGACGGCGAGGTCGGGGTGGAGCTGGTCGACCCAGGCCTCGGGCGCGGCGGCGGGGTCGGCCGTCAGCGGGTGGGCCGGGTCGACGAGGCGGAACAGCCACCGGGCGCCGGCGAGGACGCGCGGGCGCATCCGGACCGCCAGCGGGGGCACGACCGA
>JACXUW010000668.1 GCA_014763705.1 Micrococcales bacterium
GGAGCGGCCGGCGGGTGACGTCGGCGAGACTGGAGGGGTGCCCCGACTGCCCGACGGCGACCCCGCGCCGCCCTCCGGCGAGCTGCCGCCCGGCGCCCTGGACCGGCTCGCCGAGGGCCGGCTCGGCGTCTACCTGCACGTGCCGTTCTGCTCGGTGCGGTGCGGGTACTGCGACTTCAACACGTACACGCTGACCGAGCTCGGCCCGGGCGCCTCGACGGCCGACTTCGCGGACACCGCGCTGGCCGAGCTCGACCTCGCGGCGCGGGTCCTCGGCGACGCCGCGCCCCCGGTCGCCACGGTCTTCGTCGGTGGTGGCACCCCGACGCTGCTCCCGCCCGCCGACCTCGTGCGGATGCTCGGCGGCGTCCGCGAGCGCTTCGGGCTCGCCGACGACGCCGAGGTGACCACCGAGGCCAACCCCGACTCGGTGACCCCCGACGGGCTCGCCGAGCTCGCGGCCGGCGGCTTCACCCGGGTGAGCATCGGGATGCAGAGCGCGGTGCCGCACGTCCTCGCCACGCTCGACCGCACCCACGACCCGGCGCGGGTGGGCACGGCCGTCGCCGCGGCCAAGGACGCCGGGCTCGCCACGAGCCTCGACCTCATCTACGGCACCCCCGGCGAGTCGCTCGAGGACTGGAGGGCCAGCCTCGAGGCCGCCCTCGCCCACGACCCGGACCACGTCTCCGCCTACGCGCTCGTCGTCGAGGAGGGCACCCGGATGGCCCGGCAGGTCGCGCGCGGCGAGCTGCCCGCGCCGACCGGCGACGACGAGGCCGACAAGTACGAGCTCGCGGACGCGCTCCTCGCGGCGGCCGGCTACGACTGGTACGAGGTGAGCAACTGGGCCCGGACCCCGGCGGACCGGTGCCGGCACAACGAGGGGTACTGGCGCGGCGACGCGTGGTGGGGCGTCGGGCCCGGCGCCCACGGGCACGTCGGCGGGGTGCGCTGGTGGAACGTCAAGCACCCGCGGGTGTACGCGGCGCGGCTCGCGGCGGGGGAGTCCCCGGCGGCCGGCCGGGAGGTGCTGACGGCCGAGCAGCGCCGGGACGAGGAGGTGCTCCTCGGGGTGCGGCTGCGCGAGGGGCTGGACCTCGCGCGTCTCGACGACGTGGGCCGCACGACCGTGTCGGCGAGCAGACGGCCCCGCAGCGTGAGCACGGCCCGGCGGTCGCGGACCGCCCCCGCACCCTCGA
>JACXUW010000208.1 GCA_014763705.1 Micrococcales bacterium
CCACACCCGGTGGCTGACCCTCGACCACCCTCGCCGGGCCTCGGACGCAACCACCGCAGCGCATCGGGGCCCCGGGCAAGCAGGACGCGGAACCGCGACCCGCGTCCTATCGCCGCGAGCTGCCCGGGTCGCGGTCCGGCCGCACCGCTTGCCGCTCTGAGCGCCGGGCGGCACCGTGAGTCGCGCGACAAGATGTGAGGATGCGATTCCCGTTCGGCAAGCGACGCGACGATGCGCCTGACGACTCGCCGGCTGACGCGCGCCAGCCCCGGTCTGACGACGTGACGGACGAGGACCTCGTTCGCGAGATCGCCAACCGGTACCTGCCCGAAGACGTGCGCCAGCGCTGGCTTCAACTGCTTCGTCCCGCGATCCAGCTCATCCCCGTCACGGCGGCGCAGGGGCAGGTGGGCAGGCTGGGAGGCCTTCCGACCCTGCCCGACGGCCTCTCGTGGCCGACGTGGGAGGGCCACGGTCCCCTCTCCTACATCGGTGAGCTGGACTGCGATCGGCTCGCCGAGTTCAGCCTCGAGCTGCCCGCCCCGTCGTCAGGGCGGCTGCTCTTCTTCTACTTCGACGGTTCCTACGACGACCACGAGACAACGGTTGGAGCCTGGGACGCGGCCACGCTGCAGGGCGCCCGTGCGGTCCATGTCCCGGCCGACGTCAGCGCCTCGGTACGAGAGGCGCCCGACGGGGTCACCATCTACCCTGAGGCCCGCATGGCAGGGCGGACCATCATGACGGCGCCGGGATGGGAGCACCCGGACCTGATCGACGCGTTCATGGAGCCCGGGCAGGACCCTCGCTCCTTCATGGACCATCCCGTGGCCGGCGATGACTTCAACGAGGCTCTCGACGAACGCCACACCGGGCCGCGGCACCAAGTGGGCGGCTACGCCGCGCCCGTCCAGGGTCCCGTCGAGGACGAGGTCGCCCATGCCGCCCTGAACAACGAGGTCCCGTGGACAGACCCACGGCTGCGTGCGGAGGCCGACCGGTGGGAGCTTCTCTTTCAGGTCGACAGCGATGACGACCTCGACATGATGTGGGGTGATGTCGGAACCCTGTATTGGTTAGCACGCACAGCAGACCCCGCGTACGACGAACCAACCGCCATCTCGTTCACCTGGCAGTGCAGCTGAACCAACCTCGACGAGGTGCCTCACGTCGCCGTGGGACCGACGCTTGCTCGACGTGCCGGCCCGATGACCTGGTCCTGGTCGCCTGTGCATGGCTTCGCGCGAAGGCGCCTACGCCCGGTTCGCCGGCGGAAGGGCCGGCTCGGTATGTCGCTGAGTCGCGACCCGGACACTCCGTCAGGGTTCACTCAACCTTTCTCGACCTGCCACCGTTGAGGGGATGGGACGTAGCAGGGTCGCCGTGGAGGGGGTGGCGTGGGCGGAGAGCGGGACCAGGAGTTCGTGGACTTCGTCCGCGCCGCGTCCCCCCGCCTGCTCAGGACCGCGTGGTTCCTCTGCGGTGACCCCGGTCAGGCCGAGGAGCTGGTCCAGGCCGCGCTCGAGCGTGTCTACCTGCGGTGGGGGCGTCTGCGCGACGGCTCGCCGCTGGCCTACACGCGCAAGGTGATGCTCAACCTCCACCTCGACCACCAGCGGCGCCGGGTCCGGGAGATTAGCACCGCGAGCCCGCCCGAGCGCGCGCGGACCGACGTCGGCCCGGAGGACGCCGACGAGGTCGTGTCGATGCTGCTGGAGCTGCCCCTGCGGGAGCGTCAGGTCGTCGTCCTGCGCTACTACGTCGGGCTGAGCGAGGCGGAGACCGCCGACACCCTGAACGTCAGCACCGGCACCGTCAAGTCCTCGGCATCGCGGGGTCTGGCCAAGCTGCGCGAGCTGCGCACCCCGGAGGGGGATCCTCGTGTCCACTGAGCTGACCGAACTGCTCGAGAGCATCGCGGCCCCGGCGATGTCAGTCGATGCCGAACTGGTCCTGCGGCGTGGGCGCCGGCGCCGCCTGCGCCGGCTCCGCGGAACAGCGGTCGTCGTGGTCGTGGCCGCTCTGGCCGTCCCGACCGTCGCCGCCCTGCGGTCGGGTCCCGGGCCGCGAACGGTGCCTGCCGGGCCCACCTCCGGCAGCTGCGGGCTCCCGGACCTCGGGCCGAAGTTCGAGTGGGATGGCCCGGCTGGGGCGTCGACGAGCGCGAACACGTGGCTGGACAGCGGACCGCTGTCTGACACCCGCGCGATGCGAGTCCAGGTCAGCACCGACACGTGCGAGGGGCTCGCGGTCGCCGTCTCGCACGCATCGGGCTTCAGCGGCACGACGGCGAAGATCTCCGGCCGGCCGCGGGAGGCGTTCTGGGTCGTCGACACTGTCAGGGACGTCGACGCGTCCGGGAAGGTGCTGACCGACAGGACGACCGCCGTGGTCCTGCTGCCCGCGGGGCAGCGGGTCTGCGGCATCGCGGCGGGGTCGGCGGCGAAGCCATCGCCCGGCAGCACACCCACCCTGACCGACCCCGTCACCACGCCGACCGGTCACGGATGGCAGGCCACGTTCGCCGGCATGCCGAGCCTCGCCAACCCGCAGGGGGCCACCCTGCGCATCTGTGCTGGCTCGCACGTCGTCGAGCCGGCGCTGCGCCCCCTCAACGCGATCACCGACCCGGGACCGACGCCGACGGGCTCCGCCGGGACGCGAGCCGACGGCGTCGCGCTCCAATCGGTCACGTGCCCTTCGGGCACCGTCAACAGCGGCACCGTCGACCGGTCCGCCGGTGCCTCGGGCGTCCCGGGCATCCGTGACCTCGCCCGCGGCTGGGCTCGTGAGGCCGGACTTCTCGACCGCTTCCCCGACGTCGTCCTCACGGTGGCCGGCGACGATCGGAGCACCACGGCGACGTTCGTCGACCACACTGGGGTGCGGGCCGAGCTCGTGTTCGTCCGCACCGCAGACGCCTGGACCCTGCACGAGCTGGCTTACTGCTGAACCCGACCGGGCTTCGGTGGCTCGGCGCACGCCGTTCTTGCGTCGTCCGACACGCACCCGTGGGGTCGCGGCTGCGGGATCGGTCGTCAGGCACGATGCGGGGATGACCTTGATCTTCAAGGCCGGGGGGACCGGGATGTCCAGGTTCACGGCCGTGTGCGTCCTGTCCCTCGGCCCTGCTGTGCTTCTCGCCGGTTGCGGCGACTCAGCCGAGACCGCGTCGTCCCCGGCTGCGTCGACGGCTTCGGAGTCCGCGGCGGCGGCCAGCACGCCCCCTGCCAGCCCGGCGCAGTCTCCGTCCCCGGCTCTGCCGAGCAGCCCGTCCGAGGCCGCCAAGGCAATCCAGGGATCGGTGTCGGACGTGGTCGCGGTGATCGAGCTGACCGAGGACAACGACACCAACAACCTCATCGGCCGCCCCGGCCAGTACGACGCGGCCACCTTCATGGCCGACAAGCGGCTCGGCTGCTCCAAGTCCGACCAGTACGACCAGCTCGGGGTCGACTGTGGCGCCAAGATCGAGCGCTGGGCCACCCCGGCGGCCGCCACGGCACGGGCAGCGGACATCCAGAAGAAGCTGAAGGACTACGGCCTGGGCGCGGAGTACGACTACGTGCGCGGCAACCTCCTCCTGCGGGTGGCGGGGGACCTGAAGCCGAGCCAGGCAAAGGAGTACCGCGACGCGTTCCCGGAATCTCAGCCTGCGCCGTAGCCTGATACGCGTGCCCGGCGCGGCCGGGCACACCGGGCATGAGGCTTCGCGGCGGCATTGCCCCGCTGTCCCCATCGGGCGAACAGGACGTGAGGAATGTCCCCTGAAGTCTCGCGAGTCGTGGCGCACGTCAACGGAATCGTGCTTCTGGTGATCCTCGTCTCCGGGTTCGTCACCATGGGCCACGACCTCTATGCGGGCGCCGTTGTCGCGTTCGTGTACCTGATCGGGCAGGTGATGTTTCGCTCGTGGCTGCGCCGCGCGAAAGCTGCGACAAGGCGCCGCAACTGGCTCTTCCTGGTGTAGTCGTCGCCGAGCTGCAGGGGACGCGCTGACGCACGTGGGCAGCCGATCTCCGCGCCGGGAGGTGCTGTCGCCCGGTGCCGGGGCGTGGGGACTTCCCTTTTGATCCCACCCTGCGTTGCGGTGTGAAACGCTGCTCTCGTGGCGGAGCCCGGGGACAGGTCGACGCGTCGCGCAGTGCAGGGCACGGGTTGGCGGCTGGCCGTCGGCTTCGGGGTCGCGGCGGCGACTTCTGCGGGTTTCGCGTGGTTCGGCCGCGCGAACGGTGACGTGGTCCTCCTGGGCTCCGGGCTCGGTGTGTGTTTCGCCGGCCTGGCGGTGCCCATGGCTGTCGCAGCGGTGCGGGGTCTGCCGGTTCCATCACGCCTTGCCGGCCCGTGCCTCGTGATCAGCGGCGTGGGTGCCACCGTCGCGTGGCTTGGACGGGCGCCCATTCGGTCCGAGCCGCGTGACCCGAGCCTCTTGCTCCTGTTCTTCGCCGTGGTCTTCGTGTCGCTGGGTGTCGGGCTTCTCCTGCGGCCCGCGGCGCGCCCGACGAGCTCAACGTCACCCGTGCCCGCCGCCAGTGGGCTTCGCGCCATAGACGCCGCCCGGGATCGCCACGGCGGGGCGCTGGACGCCGACGCCCTGGCTGATGCGTCGCGAGGCCCCGCCTGGGTGTGGTTCCCGGGTCATGCGCTGACTGATGATCCGGGCGCCGTCTGCTGGGACTGGTACTCCTCGGCAGAGGAGTGGCCGGCAGGTCGAGAGAGCCCGCACGTCGCCGACGCTTCCGCGACCACGGACGAGCTCCGGCAGGCGGCAGCTGGGTTCCTCACGAGGGACGAGGCGGAGGTCCGGCTCGTCTTGGCGCGTCGGACCATCGTCGCTGAGAACGGGCAGGCCGTGGAGGTGACGGCCTATCTCGTGCGGTGACGTTGAGCAGCAGACGCCCCGCTGGGGACCGTCACCGGCTTGAGCCGATGGCGTGGAAGGCGATGGTGTCGGTGAGCAGGATGGCCACCGCGGTCGTGTCGACGCCGGCAATGGCAGTGAGGAGCACGGTTTCGCCCGACCCCGCCGCGCACTCGCTGCGTGTGAGCCAGCCCGGACCGGACACTGTGAGGGGTACCTCATCTCGGGGGTGCCGTCGGCCGCCTGGACCGCGGTGCTGACTGACTGGGTCAGTGACCCGCAGCCGCTCACCGGCGTGTCACTCGACGGCCAGGTTCGGCGGCTGCGAGCGCACGCGGAGGCGGTCTGGGCGGCGGTCCGACAGTGGGGGGCGAACGGCGCACCCCACGTGCTCAGCGTGCCGCCCATGCGCCGTCTGAGCGGACTCGCTGACTCATCGGTATTCCGGCAGCCCCTGTCGTCCGTTCCCTGCCGGGGGACCCGAAGCTTGCGGCAAAGTCCGCAACCCGCAGGTCAGAGCTATTCTCCTCATCCCCCAGAGGCCCGTGCGCGGGCCGACCGCGGCCCGCCCACGACGCCCGAGGGTACCGGGAGCCTGTCGCCGGCCGGCGGCCACGCACCCCACCCCGCCGGGCGGCCCACGGGTGAGGGACCGACTAGCCTGCGGCGAGCGACCCGATCCGCTGGCCCATCCGCACGGTGTCGCCGAGCGCGAGCGGCTTCACGGCACCGACCTGCGGCGCGCAGACGAGGACGACCGTCGAGCCGAACTCGAAGTGCCCCAGCTCATCCCCGGCCGAGAGCTCGACCGGCGGGTCGTAGGTGCGCCGCTGCACCTCGCGACGGCGGGCGTTCGTGTGCAGCGCGTCGTCGAAGGCGAGCCGGGTCATCCCGACCATCGTGGCGCCGACCGCGACGACCGCGAACCTCCCGCCGCCATCCGCCTCGAGCTCGACGACGATGCGCTCGTTGACCGCGAAGAGGTCGGCGACGTGGGTGACCGCGGCGACGTTGACCGGCCAGAGCTCACCCGGCACGTAGGTGGCCGCGACGACCCGGCCGGTGAGCGGCGCGTGGATGCGGTGGTAGTCGCTCGGCGACAGGTAGAGCGTCGCGTACGTGCCGCCGTCGAAGGCGTCGGCGAGCGTGCGGCTGCCGAGGAGCGCGGCGAGCGAGTAGTCCCGGCCCTTGGCCTGGAGCAGGGTGTCGTCGGCGACCGGGCCGTAGGCGCCGACCGTGGCGTCG
>JACXUW010000209.1 GCA_014763705.1 Micrococcales bacterium
GTGGGGGTCGACGTCTGCGAGTTCCTCACGACCGGGCACTCGCCGGCCCTCGACGCCGACGCGTGGCGGCACGAGTGGGGCGTCGGCGACCCGGCCCGCACGCGCGGCGGCGTCGAGCCTCCGGCGCCGGAGGCGAGCCCGCGCGAGGTCGTCCTGCTCCAGCGCAAGTCGACCCCGATCGGGCGGGGGCTCGGCAAGACGACGGGATGGGTGCACCGGGCGTCGTTGCGCGCCAAGGGAGTCGAGCAGGTCACCGGCGTCGCCGAGTACGAGCGCATCGACGACGACGGGCTGCACGTCCGGCTCGGGGACGGCGGCACCGAGCGCCGGACCATCGCCTGTGACACCGTCGTCGTCTGCGCCGGCCAGGACTCGGTGCGCACCGTCGCCGACGAGCTCGCCGACCGCGGGCTGCGGGTGCACGTCGTCGGCGGCGCGGACGTCGCCGCCGAGCTCGATGCGAAGCGCGCCATCCGACAGGGCACGGAGGTCGCCGCGCGCCTCTGACCCCGACCGACGGGGGCGCCGCTCAGCCGCTGCTGTCAGGTGCGGGCGCCAGCCCGGCGGCGTCGAACGCGGCGTCGAGGCGATCGAGGAGCGAGCCGGAGAACCCTGCGACCCGGTGCTGGTGAAACGCCGCCCGCAGCGCCGCCATGGCCGTCCGGGCGGTGAGCCCGGTCGCGAGGTCGGTGGCGGGGTCGGTGCCCGTGCGCGTGTAGACGGCCTCGACGAGCGCGGACTCCAGGCGGTCCCCGGCGCCGGCGATCCGGGCGGCGAGCTCGGGGGAGCGCAGGGCCAGCTCACGGCGCATCCGCCACAGCTCGGGGTCCTTCTCGAGGCCGAGGACGTGCTCGGTGAGGGTCGCCCGCAGGGCCACGGCGGGCGGCTCGTCGGCGGGCCGGGCGAGGACGGCGTCGCGCAGGAGCTCGGTCCGCGACGGGTCGGCGCCGACGAGCGCGTCCTCCTTGGTCGCGTAGTAGTTGAAGAAGGTCCGGGGGGAGACGCCGGCGGCCGCCGCGACCTCCTCGACGGTCACCTCGTGGACGCCCTTGTCGAGGGCGAGCAGGACCGCCGCGGTGTGCAGTCGAACCCGGGTCTGCTCCTTCTTGAGGTCGCGGAGCGAGGGAGGCGCCGAGGCCGGGGCGGGGCCCGGGTCGGCGGCGGTGCCCGTCGTCATGGCACCAGTATGCAGCGGGAGCAAACTTGCAGTCACTGCAAAACAAGCATATGCTTGTGTCATGCAAGCAACCGCCGACCCCATCGTCACCGAGCACCTCTCGGCGATGTTCGGCCTGCTCAGCCGGGCGCACGTCGTCGAGGGTCCGGTCAGCCGGCCCGAGTACACGCTGCTCGCCCTCGCCGCGAAGCTGGGCCCCGGCCGCGCGTGCGAGCTCGCGGACGCCGTCGGGCTCGACCAGTCGACGACGAGCCGGCGCGTGCACACGCTCGTCGAGCGCGGCTACCTCGAGCGCACCCCGGACCCCGAGGACCGCCGCGCCCAGCTCGTGAGCCTCACCCCGACCGGCCGCGAGGTGCTCGCGGGGGAACGTCGTCGCCGCGAGGAGCTCGTCGGCATCGCCCTCGAGGGCTGGCCCGAGGACGACCGTCGCACCCTCGCCGACCTCCTCGGCCGGCTCCAGACCTCGCTCGCGCGCGTCGCGACCGACCACGACCACCCCGTCCGCAGCGTCGCGGGCCACGCCACCGCCGCCACCGGCACCCCGACCCCCGAGAGGACCACTGCATGACCACCGCGACCACCACGGCCCGCCAGCCGTACAAGCTCAGCCCGGAGGCGTCCCGCGTCTTCCTCGGGCTGATGCTCGGGATGCTCGTCGCCTCCATCAGCCAGACCATCGTCGGCCCGGCGATGCCGCGCATCGTCTCCGAGCTCGGCGGGATGGACCACTACAGCTGGGTCGCCACCGCAGCGCTCCTCGTGTCGGCCATCACCGTGCCGATCGTCGGCAAGTTCTCCGACCTCTACGGCCGCCGCGGCTTCTACCTCGCCGGTCTCGTCGTCTTCATGCTCGGCTCGCTGACCGCCGGTCTGGCGCAGTCGTTCTGGGTGCTCGTCGCCGCCCGGGCCATCCAGGGACTCGGCATGGGCACGGTGATGCCGCTGTCGCAGACCATCATCGGCGACATCATCCCGCCGCGTCAGCGCGGCAAGTACCAGGGCCTCATGGGCGCGGTCTTCGGCGTGACCTCGGTCGCCGGGCCCCTAGCCGGCGGCTTCATCACCGACCACTGGGGTTGGCGCTGGCTGTTCTTCGCCGGCATCCCGGTCGGCGTCGTCGCGACCGGCTTCATCATCAAGTTCCTCCACCTCCCGCACGAGCGGCGCGAGGCGAAGGTCGACGGCTACGGCATCGCCACGCTGGCCGTCGGGCTCACCGCGATCCTGCTCGCCACCTCGTGGGGCGGCACGTCCTACGCGTGGGGCTCGGCTGTCATCATCGGCCTCTACGTGGTCGGCGTCGTGGGCCTGGTCGCGTTCGTGTTCGCCGAGAACCGTGCCGAGGAACCGGTGATCCCCCTGCGCCTCTTCCGGTCCCGGATCTTCACCGCCGCCAACCTCGCGAGCTTCGGCCTCGCGATGGTGATGTTCGGCTCGATCATCTACATCCCGGTCTTCGCCCAGGGCGTGCTCGGGGTCGACGCGACGAACTCCGGCCTCATCCTGGCGCCGCTCATGGTCGGCCTCATCGTCATGGGCATCCTCACCGGGCTGCTCATCACGCGCACCGGGGTCTACAAGCCGTTCATGGCCCTCGGCGTCGTCGTCATGGGCGCCGGCATCTGGCTCCTGACCCGGCTGACCTTCGACTCGAGCCAGACCCAGCTGACGCTCGCCATGGTCGTGCTCGGCGTCGGGATCGGGATGGCCATGCAGCAGTACACGCTCGTCGTCCAGAACGCCGCCGCCAAGCGCGACCTCGGGGTGGCAACGGCCTCGAGCCAGTTCTTCCGCAACGTCGGGTCGACGGTCGGCATCGCGGTCTTCGGCACCGTGCTGACCAGCGGTCTCGGCGGGGCCATCGCCGCCCACCTCCCGGCGGGGGTCGCGGCCTCGATGCCGGAGGGCGCGGCGAGCGCCGGCTCCGTGCTCGACCCGGCCGCGCTGTCCCAGCTGCCGCCGGCCGTCGCGACCGCGGTGCGCCAGGGCCTGGCCGACCAGCTGCACGAGGTCTTCCTCATCGGCCTGCCCATCGTCGCCCTCGTCCTGCTCGCGACCTTGGCCATCAAGGCCATCCCGCTGCGCGACTCGACGCACGAGGCGCCCTCGGCGGTCGAGGTGGCCGAGGAGGCCGGGCACGAGCTCCTCGACGCGATGGGCTCGACGAGCGCGGAGCCGGACGACGTGCCGGACCGCCCCGCGGTCGCTCCGGTCGGCAGGGAGCCGGAGCCCGCCGTGCGCTGAACCGGGTCGAACGACGAGGACATGCCGTCTCGGACCGACGTCCAACGGCATGTCCTCGTCGTTCGACCGGTGGAGCAGCCGGTCAGTTGATGATCTCTCCGCGCTCGTCCGCGAGGATGGTCGCGAGCCGGTCCCGCCATCCCTGCAGCTCCTCGGGGGACAGCCGGGGCCAGTCGAGGACCTCGCGGACGACCCGGACCGGCTCGCTGCTGCGGTAGGAGCGCGTCGGGTTGCCGGGGAACTTCTTGTCGGTGACGTTCGGGTCGTTCTCGAACTCGCCGACCGGCTCGACCTCGTACACGCGCGGTTCCGCCTCCCCGGCGGCCAGCTCGGCGGCGAGTCCGGCCCCCGCGACCAGGGCCGTGAAGTAGACGTGGTTCATGACGACCTCGGGCCGGTAGTTCGACCGGAAGCCGGCCGTCAGCAGGTCGCCAACCCGCAGGTCGGCCTTCGTCCCGTGGAAGAACGGCCCCTCGTCCAGCACCCCGGTCATCCGGTCAGGGTAGGACGACGCGAGCCCGTCCGCTCGGGAGGGGTCGCGTGGCGCCGGCGGTCAGGACGGCGGGACGACGTCGGTCTGCGCGGGGAGGTTGGCCACCCCGACCGGGCACGTCAGCCCGTTGGGGCCGTGGTTGCAGTAGCCGCCGGGGTTCTTGTGGAGGTACTGCTGGTGGTAGTCCTCGGCGTACCAGAACGGCCCGGCCTGCTCGGCGCTCGCGATCGTCGTGGTGATGGTGCCGCGCCCGGCCTGGGTGAGGACGCGCTGGAAGGCCTCGCGGGTCGCCTCGGCGGCCGCGGCCTGGCCGGACGTCGTCGTGAAGATCGCCGATCGGTAGGCGGTGCCGACGTCGTTGTACTGCCGGTTGCCCTGGGTCGGGTCGTGGTTCTCCCAGAACGCCTTGAGGAGCAGCTCGGGGGAGGTGACGGCCGGGTCGTAGGCGACGAGCACCGCCTCGGCGTGCCCCGTGAGGCCGGTGCACGTCTCCTCGTAGGTCGGGTTCGGGGTGAAGCCGCCCATGTAGCCCGCGGCCGTCGTCACGACGCCGGGGAGCTTCCAGAAGATGCGCTCGACGCCCCAGAAGCAGCCCATCGCGACGTAGAGGACCTCGGTGCCGTCGGGCCACGGGCCCTCGAGCGGCGTGCCGAGCACCTCGTGGGTCGCGGGCACGGTGAAGACCCGGTGGTCGCGGCCCGGCAGGGCCTCCTCGCGGGTCGGGAGAGTGGTCTTCGCGCGGGAGCCGAAAAGCATGTCGGGTCCAACGGCAGGGGATGGCACGGTGTTCCTCGTGACCATCCCCGACCTCGTCCCCGTCTCCGGCCTCGACACCGACCCGGAGGCGGTCGCGCGCTTCGACGCGTGGGCCGGGGTGCTGGAGGCCGCCGCCCGGCACGACCAGGGCGAGGACCACGATGCGTGGAGTGCCGCCGAGCTGCGCGAGCTCGAGGGCTCGGCCTCGAAGAGGCGCGTCCAGGTGCTGGCGCTCGACGCCGGTGAGCCGGTGGGGGCGGCGGGCGTCATCGCCTCGCTCCGCGACAACCCCGAGGTCGCGCTGCTGTACGTCTCCGTGCTGCCCGGGGCGCGCCGCCGGGGCACCGGTGACGCGCTGGCGGCGTGGGCGGTGGACGCCGCCCGAGGACTGGGGCGCACCGTGCTCCACGCCGAGACCCAGTGGGGTCCCGACTCCGACGAGGACCCCCACGAGCCGTGGATGCGCCGGCACAGCTTCGCGCCGGCCCAGACCGTGCTGCGCTCCGACCTCGCGGTCGACGGCACGATGCTGCCCGAGCCGGCCGTCGCGACCGGGTACCGGCTCGAGACCCACGTCGACGAGATGCCCGAGGCCGACCTCACCGACCGTGCCCTGCTGGCCCGCCGGATGTCGACCGACGTCCCGCTCGGCGAGCTCGAGCTCGGCGAGGAGGCGTGGGACGAGGACCGCGTCCGGGGCGAGGACGAGCGCACCCGGGCGATGGGGCGCCGGGTCGTGTCGTCCTTCGCCCGCGACCTCGGCAGCGGCCGGCTCGTCGGCTACACGAGCATCCAGGTGCCCGGGCACGCACCGGCGCTGGCCTTCCGCCTCAATACCGACGAGATCGTGCTCGCCGGGCCGGACCATCCGCTGCGCGCGGCGGGCGATCCCGATACGCCCGCGCTCTACCTCGCGGTGCGCCACGGCTGCGAGGCGCGGCTCAACCGGTCGACCTATGCACAACTGGCGCAGATCGCGCTCGATGCGGGTGGCGGCTGGGTCGTGAGCAGCCAGGGCGCGGAATTTGCGCTGGTGCCGCAATGAGCGCGCTGTTCGACCGATTGGCGGACATCCACCGCGCCGCACATGCCCTGCCCTTCGCCGACGCGGTGGAGGATGCGCTCGCCCCGCCCGACGAACTGCTGCCCGCCGCGGTGCTGATCGCGGTGACCGAGCGCGACGCACCCGGCGTCCTCGTCACCCATCGCCCGCACACGATGCGCAAGCATCCAGGGCAGGCGGCCTTCCCCGGCGGGCGGATCGACGCCGGCGAAACCCCGGTCGAGGCGGCGCTGCGCGAGGCGCAGGAAGAGCTGGGCATCGACCCGCGCGATGTGCGCGTGATCGGCGAGACCGACCGTTTCCGCACTCGCACCGGCTTCGACATCACCCCGGTGC
>JACXUW010000669.1 GCA_014763705.1 Micrococcales bacterium
CCAGGGCATGCCGGTCACCGTCCGCATCCCCGCGGCGGGGCAGGCGGAGCGAGACGATGGGTGAGACGCTCGCCCGCTTTGAGAACGTCACCCGAGGATTCGGCAAAGGGCCGCCCGCCCTTGACGGCGTGAGCGGCGAGATCGGCGGCGGCGAAATCACCGGACTCGTCGGCCCGGACGGCGCCGGCAAGACCACACTGATCCGGCTGATGACCGGGCTGATGCTGCCGGATGCGGGCCACGTCGAGGTGCTCGGCATCGATACGGCCCGCTCACCGCAGCGTATCCAGAACCTGATCGGCTACATGCCGCAACGTTTCGGGCTCTACGAGGATCTTTCCGTTCAGGAGAACCTCGACCTCTATGCCGATCTCCGCGGCCTGCCGCGGGACGAGCGACCGTCCGCCTTCGACGAGCTGCTCACCTTCACCGACCTCAAGCGCTTCACCGGCCGGCTTGCCGGCAAGCTCTCGGGCGGCATGAAGCAGAAGCTCGGGCTCGCCTGCGCGCTGCTCAAGAAGCCGCGCCTGCTGCTCCTCGACGAGCCGGGGGTCGGTGTCGATCCGATCTCGCGCCGCGAGCTTTGGAAGATGGTCGAGGACCTGACGAAGGAGGGGATCGGCGTCGTCTGGTCGACGGCCTATCTCGACGAGGCGGAAGCCTGCGACCGCGTCCTCCTCCTGAACGGTGGCAAGCTGCTCTTCAGCGGCCCCCCTTCCGAACTCACCGGCCGCGTCGCCGGACGTGTCTACAAACTTCTCGACGTCGACGGGCGCCGCCGCCAGGTGCTGACCCGCGTCCTGCAACGGCCCGGCACGGTGGACGGTGTCATCCAGGGCGAGGCGATCCGTCTGGTGCTCGCGAGTAACATGCCGCCCGCGGTGGACGAGATCGCCGGGGCCGGCGCCCGCCTCAACCCGGCCGAGCCGCGTTTCGAGGACGCCTTCGTCGACCTTCTCGGCGGAGGGCCCGACGGCCGTTCGAAGCTCGCGGAGGCGACGACAGCACTTCCAGCCGACGACGGCCACCCGGTCATCGAGGCGCGCGGCCTCACCAAGCGCTTCGGCGATTTCACCGCCGCCGACAACATCAGCTTCAGCATTCCCCGCGGCCAGATCTTCGGTCTCCTCGGGCCGAACGGCGCCGGCAAGTCGACCACTTTCAAGATGCTCTGCGGCCTCCTCAGGCCG
>JACXUW010000670.1 GCA_014763705.1 Micrococcales bacterium
ACGCGATCCACGCCGTGGCCGCGAAGTATTACCGCCTGATCTTCATCGACTCTGGTAACGACGAGTCCGACCCGATGTGGCTGCGCATGATCGACCACACCGACCAGCTCGTGGTCGCCACCACCACCCGCGACGACCACGCCGAGGCCGGCGCGCTCCTCCTCGAAGCTCTCGCAGAGCGCGACGCCGGATCGGCCGAGCTGGCCCGCGACGCCGTGGTGATCGTCAACCAGGCCGACCCCAAGTCGACCCCGGCCGAGCTGGCGCGAGTAGCCGACGGCTACCGCTCGCTCGCCCGTGAAGCCGTCACCGTCCCCCACGACCCCGCAATGGTCGACGGCGTGCTGCGCTTCGGCTCCCTGCGCCCCGACACCCAGCGAGCATGGCTGGCAGCCGGCGCGGCGGTCGCACGCGGGCTGTGAACGCCACACAGCCCGTCCCAGGGCTCCACCGCGTCCCCGAGTGGCCCCGGCTCGCCGCCGAGGTCACAGCCGACGGCACAGGGACGCTCACGGTCAACGGACAACGGCGCGCGTGCGCGGCCGAGTCCGTCGCCGCGCTGCGCACGGGCATGATCGCGCGCGCCGTGGCGATCGCCACGCAGCTACGCCGGCCGATCCGCCTCGACGTCACCGAGGACGGCCGTACCCACGCCCTCGCCGTACGCCCCGAGGGCTACGTGCAGCTCGTCGGCGCCGACGGCACGATCCCGGCCGCTGACGGCCTCAGCATCGACGAGGGCCGATGCCGAATCTGTCGCCGCCTACAGCCGGTGACGTCGACGACGTGCGTGCAGTGCGCCGTCGACGAGCCGCTGCGCGTCGAGGTCGCCCCCCTGGCCGAACCGAACGCCGTTACGCCGCCGCCCGCGGCCGCGCCGATCACGCGCCCGAATCCCATTGAGCTCCGCGCGCTCGACGAGCTGCACGACGTCGAGCAGACCCGCCTTACCCGTCGCGCGACACCGGCCCGCCCAGCGCTGCGCCTGGCCTTCAACACGCAGCGCAGCGTCTCCGCTGGCCCCCGCGTGGTCATCGGCCGCAACCCCGAGCCGATCGCCGGCCACGAACCCCTCAGCATCGCCACACCGGGCCGGATGCTCTCGCGCACACACGCGACGATCGCCGTCGACGACGCCGGTCACATCGTCGTGACCGACCTCGATTCCGCGAACGGCATCGAACTGCAG
>JACXUW010000671.1 GCA_014763705.1 Micrococcales bacterium
TCGTCGGCCAGGGTCACGGTGTGCCCGCGCATCCGGGCCCAGGCCGGGACGTCGGAGCGAGCCGCGACGTCGTCGGCGAGGAGGACCACGACGTCACCGGGGGAGAGGTCGCGGGCGACCCGGGCGACCCGGACGACGGGTACGGGGCAGCGCGTGCCCCGGGCGTCGACGAGTGCGGGCTCGCTCACAGGTCCTCGGTCCCCATCCGGCGCCGGACCGTCCGCACGGCGTCCGTCAGCTCGGCCCGGAGGCGCTCGACGTCGGCCTCCCGGCCCGGGGAGACCGAGGCGAGCGGCAGGACGACCCGCACGTTGCCGTGGGTCAGCACCCCCATCGCGGCGAGCACGTGGCTCGGACGCAGGACGCTCGAGGTGCAGGCCGAGCCGGAGGCGACGGCGAGCCCGCGCCGGGCCAGCTCGTCGACGAGCGCCTCGCCGTCGGCGAGCAGGACGCTGAAGGTGACGACGTGGGGGAGGCGGTCGTCGGGGTCGCCGAGCACCTCGACGTCGCGGATGCCGGCGGCCGCGGCCCGCACCCGGGCGACGAGCGCGCGGGCCTGCGTGGCGTCCTCGGCGGCCGCGGCCTCGGTCTGCCGCCACGCCTCGGCCGCGGCGAGGACCAGCGGGACCCATGGCGCCGCGAGGACCCGCCCCTGCTCGGCCTCGGCCCGGGGGCCGGGGAGGGACCAGCGGGTGCCGGTGCGCACCCCGAGCAGGCCGAGCGGCGGCACGAGTTCCGTGGGATTTTCATAAGGCGCGAGACTGATGCCGCAATTGCCGACGATCACCGTCGTCACACCCTGCGTCACCTTGGGCTCCATGGCGCTGTCGTTGAGCACAGCCAGATCGTCATGGGTGTGCACGTCGATGAAGCCGGGCGCCAGGCAAAGCCCGTCGAGATTGATCGTCTCAGGCGCGCTCCAGCCCGAGATATCCCCCACCGCCGCGATGCGGCCTTCGCGGATCGCGAGACCGCCCTGGAAGGGTTCGCCCCCAAGACCGTCGAACAACAGGGCATTGGCCAAAAGCGTATCGCAAACGGACTGCATCTTCGGAACTCCTCCCAGGATTTTTCGTCGTCAGGCAGCCATCGTTCCAGGCCGTCTTGCCGGAACCGAAAGCGCCTTTTCAAGCGCGTGACCGAGAGCGATCACGGAAGCTTCATCGAACGCCCTTCCCATCAGC
>JACXUW010000210.1 GCA_014763705.1 Micrococcales bacterium
ACGCTCCGGGTCCTCGAGACGCTCCGGGTCCTCGGAACCCCCCGGGGCCGCGGCTCCGTCCGCGTCGGTCGAGGACAGCGGCGGCGCGTCCTGCTCGTCGCGCCGCGGAGGCCGGGCGGCGACCTCGTCGGGGCCGGCCTGGGGCTCGTCCTTGCCGCGGTGGGCGGCCTGTTGCCGGTAGGACATCCGGCGCATCCGGGCGTTCATGTTCCGCATGAGGAACCACAGCGCGAGGGCGAGGACGACGAACGCGACGAAGGCGAGGAAGCCGGTCGAGACGTCGGGCGGGGAGTCGTTCATGCGGCACGCTCCGTGCGGGTGTCGAGGGCCAGGGTGAGGTCGCCGCGGGTCGCGAGCGCATCGGCCTCGGCGACGTCGGTGGGCAGGCCGGCGAAGAGGTCGTCCTCGCCCTCCAGGACCGGGACGTAGGACGCGGCCGCCTCGAACTCCTCGACCGGCCACACCTGCGCCTGCACGTCCCGGGGGACGTGGAACCACGAACCGTCGGGGTCGACCTGCGTCGCGTGCGCGAGGAGGGCGGCGTCCCGGCGGTCGTACCACTGCGAGCACTCGACCCGGGTCGTCACGGTCCGTTCGGTGCGGTTCCAGTTCTCGAGCCACTCGGCGTACGGGCTCTCCTGCCCGAGGTCGAGGAGCGCCCCGTGGAAGGCCTCGATGCGGGCGCGGCTGAAGGTCTGGTTGTAGTAGAGCTTGAGCGGCTGCCACGGGGCGCCGGCGTCGGGGAAGCGGTCGGGGTCGCCGGCCGCCGCGAAGGCCGCGACCGAGACGTCGTGGCACATGACGTGGTCGGGGTGCGGGTAGCCGCCGTTCTCGTCGTACGTCGTCATGACGTGCGGGCGGAACCGGCGGATCTCGCGGACCAGCGCCTCGGTCGTGACCTCGAGCGGCTCGAGCGCGAAGCAGCCGTCGGGCAGGGGCGGCAGCGGGTCGCCCTCCGGGAGGCCGGAGTCGACGAACCCGAGCCAGGTGTGCTGGACACCGAGGATCTCCCGGGCACGCGCCATCTCGTCGCGGCGGACCTGGGCGAGGTCGCGGAGGATGTGGACGTCGTCCTTGAGCCGCGGGTTGAGGATGTCGCCACGCTCGCCCCCCGTGCAGGAGACGACGAGCACCTCGTGGCCGGCGTCGACGTACTTGGCCATCGTCGCCGCGCCCTTGCTCGACTCGTCGTCCGGGTGCGCGTGGACGCACATGAGCCGGAGCCGTTCGGACATGGGTGACCCTTCGCAGTGGTGGACCCGGGCGTACCCGAGAATGGACCGGAGCACATCCTCTCACTGCCCACCGACCCCTCGAGGAGCACCGTGCGCCTGCCCGACCCGAGCACGCCGGGCGGCCGTCGTGTCCTCCTCGGCTGGGCGGCCGTCGCGCTCGCCGTCGTCGCCGTCGCCTGGTACGGGTGGAGCGCCACCTCGGGCCAGGTGCGCCCCACGGTCACCGGCTACGAGGTGCGCTCGGACTCGCTGACCGTCGTCGGCTACGACCTCGTCCGTCCCGAGGGGGTCGCCGTCACCTGCCGCGTCGGTGCGCTCGACTCCTCGAAGGGCCGGGTCGGGGCGGTCGAGGACGACATCCCGGCCAGTGGGCCGGCGATCGTCCACCGGGTCGTCGAGGTGCGCACCAGCGCCCGAGCGGTGACCGGCGTCGTCGAGGCCTGTACGCGGGTCGGGGCGGGCTGACCTCCTCGAACGGATGTGACCGCAGCGCCCGGCGTTGCTAGACTGACGGCTTCCAGTTCGGGTCCGGTCCGACGAGCACGCCGAGAAGAGGCGGTCGGTCCGGGCCCGTTGCCGTAGCACCCTCGGCGCCACCCGCGAGGGTCCGGCCACCAACGCACGCAGGAGTTGATCACCCGTGACCGAGACGACGAACCAGAGCTACCTGACCCAGGCAGCGCACGACCGTCTCCAGGCCGAGCTCGAGGAGCTCTCGGGCCCTGGTCGCACCGAGATCGCCAAGCGCATCGAGGCCGCCCGCGAGGAGGGCGACCTCCGGGAGAACGGCGGCTACCACGCGGCCAAGGAGGAGCAGGGCAAGATGGAGGCCCGCATCCGCCAGCTGACCCAGCTGCTCGAGAACGCCATCATCGGCGAGACGCCGGCCGACGACGGGGTCGTCGAGCCCGGCATGATCGTCACCGTCGACATGTTCGGCGACGAGGAGCAGTTCCTCCTCGGCTCCCGCGAGATCACCGACTCCTCGATGCAGGTGTTCTCGGAGAAGTCCCCGATCGGTGCCGCCGTCAACGGCCACCAGGTCGGCGACACGGTGTCCTACGAGGCGCCGAACGGCAAGGCGATCGAGGTCAAGATCCTCAAGGCGACGCCCTACACCGGCTGAGCCCGACTGATTGCGGAAAACCCACCCGCGCGGCCACCTCCGAGGGCCCGCGAGGTGGGTTTTCCGCAATCAGTCGGCTGGGCGGGACGGGCGTGAGCCGGCGGTCAGCCGGGGCGCTGGCCGGTGAAGAGCGTGCGCGTGGCGCCGCCGACCCGGACGACGCCACCCTCGACGTCGACGTGCACACGCCCCTCGCGGCCGAGCACGGTGCCCTGCGCCGCGACGTAGTGCTCCGGGGCGTGACCGGCCGGGACGAGCCACTGCGCCAGGCCCGCGTTGAGGCTGCCGGTGACGGGGTCCTCGGCGAAGTCCCGCTCGTCGGAGTAGAAGGCCCGCACCTCGAAGCCGACGCCGTCGTCGCGGACCCCCTCGGGGTAGGCGGCGACGAGGCCGGCCTTCATCCCCGAGGCCCGGACCCGGTCGGGCACGGCGCCGAGCACGGCCTCCGGGGAGCGCAGGAGGATGCCGAGCCAGCCCGGGCCGTTGTCGACCCACGCGGCGTCGACGACGTCCGCCGCGGCGACGCCGAGGGCGCCGGCCACCCGGGACAGCTCCGCGGGCTCGACCGGCCCGGAGCGCACGAGCGGCGGGGCGGCGAACGCGAGCCGGTCCCCCGACCGGTGCACCTCGACGAGACCGGCGCCGCACTCCTGCACCACGACGTCGCCCCGGTGCGGCAGACCCCCGGCCTCGAGCCACGCGTGCGCGCTGCCGAGGGTCGGGTGTCCGGCGAACGGCAGCTCGCCGCCGGTCGTCCAGATGCGCACGGCGTAGTCGGCGCCCGGGGCGGTCGGCGCCGTGAGGAAGGTGGTCTCCGACAGGTTGGTCCAGCGGGCGACGGCGAGCATCTCGTCGTCGGTCATCGCGTCCGCGTCGTGGAACACCGCGAGGGCGTTGCCGCGGAACGGCGTCTCGGAGAAGACGTCGACGAAACGGACGGCCGGCACCGGCGTCAGTCCCTCGTGCGGTTGACGAAGGAACGGACGGCCAGCGGAGCCAGGACCGCCGACAGCGCCACCGACCAGATGATGGTCGTGAGCACCGGGTGCTGCAGCGGCAGTGCGGCGTCGACCGGTGCGGGCATCCCGCCGTCGTTGCCCCAGAGCTCGCGCAGCGACTGGACGAGCGCGCTGATCGGGTTCCACTCGGCGAGGAAACGCAGCCAGTCGGGCATCGGCTCGGTGCGCGCGAAGGCGTTCGACAGGAACGTGATCGGGAAGACGGTCGTGAACATGACGCCCTGCACGGCCTCGACCGAGCGCAGGGCCGAGCCGCAGAGGATGCCGACCCAGATCATCGCGAAGCCGAAGAGCAGGAGCAGCCCGTAGCCGGCCAGCCCGCGCAGCACCCCGTCGTTGATGCCCCAGCCCACGAACAGGCCGGTCACCGACATGACGACGATGCCGATCATCGAGTGGATGAGGCTGGAGACGCTGCGGGCGACGACGACCGAGGACCGCCCGATCGGCAGCGCCCGGAAGCGGTCGACGATGCCCTTGCCGAGGTCGGTGTTGAGGCCGATGGCGACGATGAACGCGCTGAAGGTCATCGTCTGCGCCATGATCCCCGGCAGCAGCCACTCCTTGTAGTCGACGCCCGGCACCGAGATGGAGCCGCCGAACACGAACGCGAAGAGCAGCACGAACATCACCGGCTGGATCGTGACGTCGGTGAGCATCTCGGGCTGGCGCTTGATGTGGGTGAGGTTGCGGCGGACGAGGGCGCTCACCTGGCGCACCGGGCCGGTGCCCTGCGCGCTCGGGTGCACGGCGTGGAAGTGCTCCTGGGCGGTGGTCATCGGAGGGCCTCCTCGGCGCTCGGGTCGGCCGGTTCCGCCGGGGAGTCGGACTCGGCCCGGTGCCCGGTGAGGTGGAGGAAGACGTCGTCGAGGCTGGGCCGCTGGAGCCCGATGTCGTCGAGCTCGATGCCGGCGTCGTCGAGGCGTGCGGCGATGCGGGTGAGCGCGCCGACGCCCTCGGCGGGGGCCGTGATGCGGCGCGCGTCGCGGTCGAGGTGGATCTCGCCGACCTCGGCCCGGACGATCTCGGCCGCCCGCTCGACGGCGTCGGGGCGGCTGACCGCGACGACGAGGCTGGCCTTGCCGGAGCGGTCCTTGAGCTCGAGGGGCGTGCCGTCGGCGATGACCCGACCGTGGTCGACGACGACGATGCGGTCGGCGAGCTGGTCGGCCTCGTCGAGGTACTGGGTGGTGAGGAAGAGGGTCGTGCCGTCGCGGACGAGGTCGCGCAGGACGCCCCAGAGCTCGACCCGGCTGCGGGGGTCGAGGCCGGTCGTCGGCTCGTCGAGGAAGAGGACGGGCGGTGTGGCGACGAGGCTGGCGGCGAGGTCGAGCCGGCGCCGCATCCCGCCCGAGTAGTCCTTGACCACCTTGGTGGCGGCCTCGGTGAGGGAGAACCGCTCGAGGAGCTCGTCGGCCACGCGGCGCACGGTGGCGCGGTCGAGCCCGTAGAGGTCGCCGACGAGGCGGAGGTTCTCGCGGCCGGTGAGCAGCTCGTCGACGGTGGCCGACTGGGCGGTGAGCCCCATCCGGCGGCGCACCGCGTCGGCGTCGCGGACGACGTCGAGGCCGGCGACCCGGGCCGTGCCGCTCGTCGGGCGGGAGAGCGTGGTCATCATCCGGACCGTGGTCGTCTTGCCGGCGCCGTTCGGGCCGAGCATCGAGAAGACGGAGCCCTCGGGCACCGTGAAGCTCACGCCGTCGACGGCGGTGAAGTCGCCGAAGGTCTTGACGAGGTCGACGGCCTCGATGGCCGCGCCGGTGGTGGTCATGCACAGACCGTAGGGAAGGACGCCGACAGACGTCACCCCGGTTTCGGCGCCAGCCCCGTGACCAGCGCCGACGCGCGGTCGGGGTCGGTCGGCGCGAGGAGCCCGGCGGCGAAGAGGACGTAGTCGTGGTCGACGGCGACCGCCGCCCGGTCGGGGACGCGCCAGCCCCCACCGTGGTCGGCGAGGGCGGCGGCGAGCACCCGGTCGGCGACACCGTCCGGCGCGTGCCGCAGCACCCCACCGGAGCCGACGAGCAGGCCGACGTCGGCGAGCGGGCGGGGCCGTTCCCCCGGGGCCGGCCGGCCGTGGCGGCGCAGCGCCACGGTGACGGCGGTCCTCGCCAGCGCCTCCTCCGCGGCCCACTCGCCGGCGTCTCGCGCGACGGTACCGGGCTCGGCGGCCACCCGGGCGGCGTGCCGCACGACCTCGGCGGCGAGGGGCAGCCGCTCCCGGCCGGCGGCCTCGACCACGCCCTCGGCGTTCCAGCGCATCCCCAGGTCGGCCTCGACGGTGCGCGCGTGCCACACCGTGCCGACGACCTCGCGGTGGATGGCGGCGTCCTCGCCCTGTGGCGTGAGGACGGAGTAGACGTCGGTGGTCGCGCCCCCCACGTCCACGACGAGCACGTCCTCACCCCGCGCGGCGGCCAGCACCTCGACCCCGCCGAGCACCGCGTCCGGGGTGGCGGCGCGGACCAGCTCGGCGAAGCCACGGCCGCGGGAGAGGCCCTTGCCGCCGATGACGTGGCGGAGGAAGACCTCGCGGATGGCGGCGCGCGCGGCGTCCGGCGCGACCTCCCCGATGCGGGGCAGGACGTTGGCGGTCACCGTGAAGCGGCGGCCGGTGGCCTCGAGCTCGGCGGCCACGGCGTCGGCGGCG
>JACXUW010000211.1 GCA_014763705.1 Micrococcales bacterium
CACCCCGAGCGCGCCCCCGAGCTGATCACCCCCGGCCGGGTCCGTGACGAGCTCGTCGCCGAGACCGGCATCGACGGCCTCCTCGTCCTCGACTTCACGGCCGAGTTCGCCCAGCAGACCCCGGAGGACTTCGTCCGCTCGGTCTTCGTCCGCGGCCTCGACGCGCGCTGCGTCGTCGTCGGGATGGACACCCGCTTCGGCTACCGCAACTCCGGCGACGTCGGCACCCTCGTCGACCTCGGCGAGCAGTTCGGCTTCGAGGTGATCGCCCTCGACGACGTCGGTGACGGCGAGCGGTACTCGTCCACCGTGATCCGCCGCGAGCTGCGCGCCGGCGAGGTGGCCGAGGCAGCCCGCATCCTCGGCCGTCCGCACCGCGTCGTCGGGACCGTCGTCCACGGCAACCACCGCGGCCGCGGCCTCGGGTACCCGACGGCCAACCTGGCCGCCGAGTCGCTCGGCCTCGTGCCGGCCGAGGGGGTCTACGCCGGCTGGCTGACCCGCCTCGGCGTCGCCGACGGCGAGCCCGACCGCACGATGCCGGCCGCGATCAGCGTCGGCACCAACCCGACCTTCGACACCCACGACCGGCTCGCCGTCGAGGCGTACGTCCTCGACCGCGACGACCTCGACCTCTACGACGAGACCGTCATGGTCGAGTTCGTCGAGCACATCCGACCGACGCTGCGCTTCGAGAGCGTCGAGGAGCTCAAGGACGCGATGGCCGGGGACGTCGAGCGGTGCCGCGAGCTGCTCGCCAAGATCGTCCCCGCCTGAGCGGGGGCCCGGTCCGCCGGCCCGGCTCCGGGGCTCTCGGCGGCCTGGCCCGGCACGACGTCGGGCTGTTCCTCGCGGCCGGCGGGGCCTCGGTCGTCGGCGCCCTCCTCGTGTGGTCGGCGACGGTGCGCACGGCCGGGTCGGCCTACCTCGTCCGTCACCTCGTGACGGCGGCGGTCGGGCTGGCGCTCGCCCTCCTCGTGGCCCGGGCCGGCCGCGACCGGGTGCGGGCGGCGGCGCCCTGGGTCTGGGGGCTCGCCGTCGTCCTCCTGCTCCTCGTGCCGACCCCGCTGGGGACGACGGTCAACGGGGCGCGCTCCTGGCTGCCGCTCGGGGCCGGGTTCACCCTCCAGCCCGCCGAGGTCGCCAAGGCCGGGGTGGTCCTCGCCCTCGCCGCCCTGCTCGCGGGTCGGCTCGACCGGGGCGCCGGTCCCGGCCGCCGCGAGGTGCTGCTCGGGCTCGTCGTGGTCGGGGTACCGACGGCGCTCGTGGTCCTCCAGCCGGACCTCGGCAGCGCCCTCGTGCTCGCGGCGGCCGGTGCGGTCGTCCTCGTCGTCGGCGGGTTGCCGCTGCGCTGGGTCGCGCTGCTCACGGCGGCCGCGGCGGGCCTCGCCGTCGCCGCCTGGACGACGCCGCTGCTCAGCGCCTACCAGCGGGCCCGGCTCACCACCTTCCTCGACCCCGCGGCCGACCCGCAGGGCGCCGGCTACCAGGTGCGGCAGGTGCGGCTGGCCATCGAGGGTGGTGGCCTGTGGGGGCAGGGGTTCATGGCCGGTCCACGCACCCAGGGCGGCTTCGTCCCCTTCCAGCTCAACGACTTCGTCTTCTCGGTCGCGGGGGAGGAGCTGGGCTTCGTCGGGGCGGCTGGGCTCGTCGTGCTCCTCGGCGTGCTCGTCCTGCGCGTCCTCGTCGTCGCGGCCCGCGCGGAGGACGCCCTCGGTCGCCTGGTCGGGGTCGGCGTGGCGACGTGGCTCGCCGTGCAGGTCGTGCAGAACGTCGGGATGAACCTCGGGCTGCTGCCGGTCACCGGTCTCCCGCTGCCGTTCGTGTCCTACGGCGGGTCCTCGATGCTCGTCTCGTGGCTCGCCGTCGGCCTCGTCGACGCCGCCCAGGGATCGCGGCGGAGGCCGCCGACGCGCCCGTGACCGGCGGCTCACCGCAACCGTTCCCTCCGGGCATCCCCGTGTGACAGGATTCCCCGACCACGCCGCCGACGCCGAGGACGATGCACGATGCTCCGGGTCACCCCGCAGATCCACACCCCCGCCGACGAGCCCGTCGACCACGCCGTCCTCGACCACCCGGCGCAGAGCGTCGCGCACCTCTTCCGCGACCGCGTCGCGGCCTCGGGCGACCGCCCGGCGTTCCTCCACGCCGTCGTCTCCGACGCGGGCGACCAGTGGGTCACCGTCACCTGGCGCGAGCTCGACGTCGTCGTCCGCGAGCTCGCCGCAGGCCTCATCGCGCTCGGCGTCGAGCCCGAGGACCGGGTCGCCATCGCCTCCGGAACCCGCTACGAGTGGGCGCTCGCCGACCTCGCGAACATGCTGGCCGGCGCCGCGACGACGACCATCTACCCGACGACCATCGCGGACGACGTCGCGTTCATCCTCGCCGACTCGGGGACGCGCGTGGTCTTCGCCGAGAACACCGAGCAGCTCGAGAAGCTGCGCGCGATCCGCGAGCGGATCCCCGCCGTCGGCCGGGTCGTCCTCATGGAGGGCGTCCCCGACGCCGACGACTGGACCCTCACCTTCGACCAGCTGCGCCAGCTCGGCCGCGAGTACCTCGGCGGCGACCCGCAGGCCGTCGACGTCCGGGTCGACGCGATCCGTCCCGACCGGCTCGCGACGATCATCTACACCTCGGGCACGACCGGCCGCCCCAAGGGTGTGCGCCTGCTGCACAGCGCGTGGACCTACGAGGGCGCGGCCACCGACGCCATCAACATCCTCTCCGAGGACGACGTCCAGTACCTCTGGCTGCCGCTCGCCCACGTCTTCGGCAAGAACCTGCTCACCCTGCCGCTGCAGATCGGGTTCGCGACGGCCATCGACGGGCGGATCGACAAGATCGTCGACAACCTCGCCGTCGTGAAGCCGACCTTCATGGGCGCCGCCCCGCGCATCTTCGAGAAGGCGTACGCGCGGATCCAGATGATGATGGAGGGCGAGGGCGGACTCAAGCTCAAGCTGTTCCGGGCAGCGTCCGAGACCGGTCGCGAGGTGAGCATCCTGCGCGAGCAGGGCAAGGCGCCGGGCGGGATGCTCGCCCGCAAGCACGCCCTCCTCGACAAGCTCGTCGCGAGCAAGATCCGCGAGCGGTTCGGCGGCAACATCCGCTTCTTCATCTCCGGCTCCGCGGCGCTCAACCAGGACGTCGCGCGGTGGTTCGACGCGATGGGGATGCTCATCGCCGAGGGCTACGGGATGACCGAGACCAGCGCGGCCTCGTTCGTCAACCGCACGAAGGCCTACCGGTACGGCACGGTCGGCTGGCCGCTGCCCGGCATCGAGGTGCGGATCGCCGAGGACGGTGAGGTCCTGCTCCGCGGCCCCGGCAACATGCAGGGCTACCACAACAACCCGGACGCGACGGCCGAGACCATCGACGGCGAGGGGTGGCTGCACACCGGCGACATCGGCGAGCTCGACGACCGCGGGTTCCTGCGGATCACCGACCGCAAGAAGGACCTCTTCAAGACCAGCGGTGGCAAGTACGTCGCGCCGGCCGTCATCGAGTCGACCTTCAAGGGCCTGTGCCCCTACGCGAGCCAGCTCGTCGTCCACGGCGCCGACCGCAACTTCGTCTCCGCGCTCATCACCCTCGACCCCGACGCCATCGCCGGCTGGGCCGCGCAGCACGGGATGGCCGGCGCCTCGTACCGCGACGTCGTCACCTCGGACGCCTGCCGCGAGATGGTGCAGGGCTACGTCGACGAGCTGAACGCCGGCCTCAACCGGTGGGAGACGATCAAGAAGTTCACCATCCTCGAGAGCGACCTCACGGTCGAGGACGGCGAGCTGACCCCGAGCCTCAAGCTGAAGCGCAAGGTCGTCGCCGACCGGTACAAGGACCTCCTCGACGCCCACTACACCGGTTCCTGACCCTCGGGAGGGCCGCCGGACGCTCAGCCGCCGACGAGGGGGACGAACCGGTAGTGGCCGTGCTCGGTGACCTCCACGTCACCGGGGCCGGGGCCACGGGAGACCCGGGTCATCACCCCGGCGACCGGGACGACGAGCACCCCACCGGGCGTCAGCTGCTCGACGAGCGCCTCGGGCAGCCTCGTCGCCATCGCGGAGACGAGGACCCGGTCGAACGGGCCGTCGCCGGGCGCCCCGAGCCGGTCGGGGTCGGCCGCCCGGATGGCCGCCCAGGGGACGCCGGCCTCGGCCAGGTCGGCCGTCCCGAGGGCGACCAGCTCGGGGACGAGCTCCACACCGAGCACGGAGCCGGTCGCCCCCACCAGCTCGGCGAGCAGGGCCGTGGTCCACCCCGACCCCGAGCCGACGTCGAGGACCCGCTGCCCCTCCCGGACGTCGAGCAGCGCGAGCATGGCCCGGACCGTGCGCGGCTGGCTGTTGGTCTGGCCGTGCCCGATGTCGAGCGGGCCGTCGGTGACGGCGGCGTGGCGCAGGCCGGGCGGGAGGAAGCGCTCGCGCGGCTGCGCCGCGAACGCCGCCTCGAGGGCCGCCTCGGGCGTCACCACGTCAGCACCTCCCACCCTCCCGAGTCAGCCGAGGTCGGCCAGGGCGCTCGACACGGCCCGGTGGAAGGTCGGGTAGGCGAGGACCTGCTCGCGCAGCACGGCGGTGGGCACGCGGGCGTGGACCGCCGTCGCCAGCATCGAGAGCACCTCGCCACCGGTCGGGCCGACCGAGGTGGCGCCGACGAGGTGGCCGGCGTCGGCGTCCTCGACGACCTTGACGACGCCGTCGCCGCCGGGGCCGTGGATCCACCCGCGGGTGCTCTCGGCGAGCGGGGCGGTGCCGACCCGCACGGCGAGCCCTGCGTCCCGGGCCTGCTGCTCGGTCATCCCCACGGCGCCGACCTCGGGGTCGGTGAAGGTCACCCGCGGCACCGCGTGGTAGCTCGCCCACGGGCCGTCGGTCCCGGTGAGGTCGCGCACCGCGATGCCCGCCTGGTACATCGACATGTGGGTGAAGGCGCCCTTGCCGGTGATGTCGCCGATCGCCCACAGCTTCTCCCCGGCGCGCATCCGCTCGTCGGTCGCGAGGGAGCGGGCGGACGGGTCGAGGCCGACCGTCTCCAGCCCGATGTCGTGCAGGTTGGGGCGGCGGCCGGCGGCGACGAGCAGCCGGTCGGCGTCGAGGTCGAGGTCGGTCCCGTCGGCGTCGGTCACCGCGACCGTGAAGCGTCCGTCGGCGTGCGCGACCGAGCCGATCGTGGCACCGGCGAGCACCTGGACGCCGTCCCGGGCGAACGAGGCGGCGACGACCTCGGAGGCCTCCGGCTCCTCCAGTGCGAGGATGCGGGGCGCCATCTCGAGCACGCTGACCCGGCTGCCGAAGCGGGCGAAGGCCTGCGCTAGCTCGGCGCCGATCGCACCGCCGCCGACGACGACGAGCGAGCTCGGGGCCTCGGTGGCCCGCAGCACGTCGCGGTTGGTCCAGAACGGGGTGTCGGCGAGGCCGTCGACCGGGGGAGCGGCCGGGGCCGTGCCGGTGTTGAGGACGACGCCCACGCGGGCGACGTACCGGGTCCCGGCGACCTCGACGACGCCCTCACCGGCCAGCCGCCCGTGCCCGCGGACGAAGGTGACGCCGGCCTCGGCGAGCGCAGCCACGAGCGCCTGCGGTAGCGCCTCACGCGCGGCATCCGATCGCCCGCGATACATCCCCAGGCCATGACGCGAGGCGATCGCGACGATCTGCGCGTACCGGCGGGCTCGATCCCGGCGACGGAAGGCCTCGCGCACGATCGTCACAGGGTTGCCGAGGGGGCGGCTCGGCCAGAGGAACTCGAGGGTGACGAGGATGATGACAACGACCGCGAACATCCAGCCGAGCACGAGGGCTACGAACGCCAGCACGATCGGGCTTTCGACGACGACACGATCGCCGTCGACGATCATGTTGTAGTCCTGGATCGCCTGGCCGACGTTGCGGCGCAGCCGCTTGGCGAGCTTGTTGGACTCCAGCCTGGCGCGTTCGACTCGCGTTGCGCTGGGGGTGAAAACGACAGGGGTTTCGATCACGGCGAGGTATTG
>JACXUW010000672.1 GCA_014763705.1 Micrococcales bacterium
GCGATGAAGAAGGCAAACGAGGCGCTCGACGCTCGACGGGCATGGCTTCGCGCCCTCGAGGGCTGACCAGGACTTCTCCACAGACTGAGACGAGCGCACCGTCGACCGAGTCTGCCCCGGGCAGACTGCGGGGATGACCTCGCCGTTCCTGTACTTCGTCGACGAGCGGCTCTCGCTCGCTGAACTGTCGGCCGCGCGGCTCGACGGTCACCTCATCGAGGTGGACGCCGCGTATATGCCTGCCGACACCGTGGAGACGCCGAGTGCCCGAGCTGCATCTCTCGGACGCTTGCTTCGCGACCTGATGGCAGCGACACACCTCTCGGCAGCATGGGTGTACGGTGCCATCAGCGACCCGCCGGCCAGGCATACCGTGCAGCGAGCGGTGCCGCACCGCATCCACGGGGTCATCCATCGCCGGCTCCACTACCGCGACAGCTACCTCCCCGAGGCCGACCTCTGCCGCATCGGTGGGGTGCTCGTCACGACGCCGGCACGCACGGCTGCAGACCTTGCCCGCGTCGGCGACACCGACCACGGAGCAGCCCTCAACGGCTTCGCGCGAGATCCTGAGACCCTCCGGGCGGGGATCAACTGGTTGGAGAACGCCGGCACGGTCCCACACAAAGTGCGGGCTCTCGAGATACTGCGCTCCCGGGAAATCTACGAGGAGGTCACGCGGTAGACGTCGTAGACGGCGTCGATGCGGCGAACAGCGTTAAGGACGCGGTCCAGATGCACGATGTCACCCATCTCGAAGACGAAGCGGCTCAGGGCGAGGCGGTCGTTCGTCGTGGACACCGACGCCGACAGGATGTTCACATGGTGCTCGCTGAGCACACGGGTCACGTCACTGAGCAGACCCGACCGGTCGAGAGCCTCGACCTGAATCTGCACGAGGAACACGCTCTTGGTCGTCGGTGCCCACTCGACCTCGATGAGACGCTCGGGGTCTGAGCGCAGCGAGGCCACGTTCGTGCAGTCCGCGCGGTGGACCGAGACGCCGCTCCCCCGCGTCACAAAGCCGAGGATCTCGTCGCCGGGAACCGGAGTACAGCACTTCGCGAGCTTGACCAGGATGTCGGGCACGCCGCGCACGAGGACGCCCGAGTCCCCTGCTCGCGGCTGGCGCGAGCGCCCGACGTGCGGGAGGTCGATTGGGCCCGTTGCGGT
>JACXUW010000673.1 GCA_014763705.1 Micrococcales bacterium
ACCCGATACGACCGCGCCTCACCCGGGAACGGTTGTCGGGTGAGGCGCAGGGATATCGGGTCACCCGATACCGCCGGGGCTGGTGGGAAAAGGGGTCGCGCGTCGCCGGTCCTCTGCGTCACCCTGAACGAGACGCGCGGCGCCCGGCCGCGCCCCGAGCAGTGGAGGTGGACCCGATGTCGACGACCGTCGCGGGCCGTACCCCGGTCCTCATCCCCTTCCTCGCTCAGGAGCACCCCCGTGGCACACATGCCGTTCCACCTGCCGGAGAAGCAGGCAGCCTTCTCCACCGACACCTCCCCTGACGCCCCGCCCGAGGGCGAGCGCTGGTCCTCCTGGGACGGCGCGACCCACGGGCCGAAGCCCCGCCCCGACTGGGTCATCACCCAGCTCGGTGCCGTCGACGCCGACCTCGGCGTGCTCAAGACCGGCAAGGAGGCCGACGTCCACGTCCTGCGACGCTGGGTCCCCGGCACCGACCGCGTCGTGACGATGGCCGCCAAGCGGTACCGCAGCGGCGACCACCGTCTCTTCCACCGCGACTCGGGCTACCTCGAGGGCCGGCGGGTCCGCAAGAGCCGCGAGATGCGCGCGATGGCCCGGCGCACCGACTTCGGCAAGCAGGTCATCGCCGGCCAGTGGGCGATGGCCGAGTTCGACGCCCTCCGAAGGCTCTGGGAGCTCGAGCTCCCGGTCCCGTACCCGGTACAGCTCGACGAGACCGAGATGCTCATGGAGTTCGTCGGCGACGTGGGCGGCGAGACGCCCGTGGCCGCACCCCGGCTCGTCCAGACCCGACCCGAGCCGGACCTGCTCGCCGACCTCTTCGAGCAGCTGAGGCGGGCGATGCTGACCCTCGCCCACCACGGCTGGACGCACGGCGACCTCAGCCCCTACAACGTCCTCGTCCACGAGGACCGGCTGGTCCTCATCGACTGGCCGCAGGTGGTCGACGTCATCGGCAACCCCAAGGGATTCGAGTTCCTCGAACGGGACGCCCTGACGATGACGACCTGGTTCCGGCGCAAGGGGCTCGAGGTCGACGACGGTGAGCTGGTCGCCGACCTCGTCGCCGAGGCGACGGCCCGGTTCTGAGCGCGCCGACGCCGGCAACGCCTAGGGTTCACCCATGCCGTCGCCGCCCGCGCTCGCCCCCTCGACCGTCCCCGACCC
>JACXUW010000212.1 GCA_014763705.1 Micrococcales bacterium
TCGCTGCGGGAGGCCAGGAACACCAGGAAGTCGATGAGATGGGCGTCGGAGTCCGCGACGGGCGGGCCCGGCACTAGGGACCCGTCGGTCAGCTCCAGGGTGACCCGGTCGTGGCCGGTGATGATGATGTTCTCGATCCGGTCGTCATCCACCAGTGGCTGGAGCCGGCCCAGACCGAAGAGGGCGTCCTCGACCGCGGTCGCCGTCGCGGCCTGTTCCGCCGGTGACCAGGCCGGGGTGCCGGCGGTGATCCGTTCGGCGGTCTCGTCCTCCAACAGGTCGGCGATGATGGCCCGTCCCCGTTCCCGCTGGGCCGTGGTGCCGGCGCGGGTGTGGTCGGTCCCGAGCGCGGCGGAGAGCCGGTCTGAGGCCTGCTGCCGGAACGTCGCCACCAAGGCCCAGTCGACGTCCCCGTCGAACGGCTGCGGCTCCGGCCGCGCCCGCAACACCGATGAGGAGGCGGCCAACGCCTCAGGGGCAGCGGGCGACGTCATCGAGAAGGTGCCCCGTACCCGTCCCGCGGCCGTGGCTGCCGGGGCGGGTGCGGCGAACAGGGGAAGGTCGCTCGGCGTGGTTCCGGGGCTCGTGCCGGGTTCGGCGCTCATGCTCGCGCTCCCCGCTGCGTGACGCCGTTTCGCTCGTGACTGGCTCGCCCGATGGTGGCGTGCTCGACGGCGGTGCGCTCGGGGTTGGTCGGCGTCGGCTCGTGGTCGGGGGCCAGTGCGTTGGCGACATTGCCTGCCCGGGCCCGGGCGGCGTCACCGGTCGCGCGCAGGGACCGCAGCAGCGGGGAGGTCTCGAACCGGCGCGGCCGGGGCGCGCCGCGGGCGAAGACCGCGGCGGCCGCCTCGTCCCAGGCCAGGGACGCCAGCACCGGGACCCCCAGGACCGTGGCGACCTCGCGGGGCGAGTAGGGCCGGCCCTGCCCGACGGTGAGCAGGCCCAGGGAGTCGCCGGCGCCCTGGGCGTCGAACCGGGTCCGCAGGGTCTGGGCCCAGGATCGGGCACCGGCCAGGGACACCAAGTCGGTGCGGACCGTCAGCAGGCACAAGTCCGCCTCCTCGATGACCGGCTCGGGTGACCCCGTCAGGCCGAGCCGGCCAGCGTCGACCAGGACGTCCTGACCCATCGCGTCCAACGCTTTCAGGGTCGCCGCCAGCGGCGCCCACAGTGCCTCCAGTGACCGGGCCTGTCCGTGTGCGAGGGTGCCCGGCAGGATCGAGACCTCGGTGCCGGGGACCGTCATCGCCAACGCAGGGATGGCCTCGGCCAGAGCGCCGGTGCGGTGAGCGAAGGCCAGGTCGACCAGTGACGCAGCGGGGGTGACCTGGCCGCGGAAGTACCCGGCCAGCAGCGCCGACCCACCGGTGGGGTCGGCCTCGACCAGCAGCACCGGGCGCGGCCAGGTCAGTGCCAGCCCGAGCGCACTGGTGGTCACCCCCGGGGACCCCGACGACGAGCACACCACGATTAGGCTCATCAGCGCTCCCGCGAGTCCAGGACCAGCGCGACGTTCCCGGTCGCCGCGCGGGCCGCGAGCCCGGCCGCGTCGGCCTCGGGGACCGCGACGGTCACGATCCGCAACCCGGTGATGTCGTCGGTGGCCACCGACACCACACTTGCCGCGACCACCGCCGGTGGCGCGTCGGCGACCTCACCCTGCGCGCCCGGCGTCGCCACCACCCGGACCGTGTCCCCGGCCCGCAGCGGCTCCCCCGGCATCCCCGCCGCGGGGAGCCCGATCCCGACCAGCGAGGTCCCGGCGCCCGGCAGCACCGCCTCGGTGAGCTGGTCGCGGGTGAGCAGGGTGCCGGCGGCGATGTCACTGGCCGCGCGCAGACCCACCATGTCGGCGGCCTCGGCCGCGGGGACCGGGTGCAGCGCCGGGTCCGCGCCGACCTGCACGCTCATCAGGTCGCCCTGGGTGACCACCGCGCCACGCTCCACCCCTGCCCGGACCGCCAGCACGGCGACGGTCGAGCTGGTCGCCGACCACGCCCACGCCGCGAGCAGACCCCCGAGACAGACCAGGACCAAAGAGGCTGCGACCAGCGCCGGTCGACGCCGCAGCTTCGGGGCAGGCGCCACCGGAAGTGGCGACGGCTCGGGCGCAGGCGCGGCCAAGGCTGCCGGTGCCGATGTGGTGTCGGCCCGGGGCGGGTCGGCCATCGTGGTCATCACGACCCCCGTTCTGTGTGCGTGCTCGTGGCGCTACTGCGTGAGCACCTGGACCTCACCGACGGTGATCACCGCGGTGTCGGAGAACTGCAGCGGGATCGACCCGCTCTGCCCCAGGCCGGCCCAGTCCACGCTCCAGTACGACGTGGCCCGCACCGTGTACCGGCCCTGTCGGTCGTAGCGGTACCCGCAGTCCGGGCTGGCTTGCCTGCCGTAGGAGTCGGCGTACGGGGTGCCCGGGCTGCGGCACACCACGACCTTGCCGTCGCCCATCGACCACACGACCTTGTCCACCTTGCCGGTGGCAGTCACCGAGTAGCCGCCTGCGGCGGCGGTCTTGGTCACCGGCCCCCACCTCGAGGCGTCGGGGTCGGCGTCCCACATCCACACCGGCATCCCCACCACCCCGACCGCGCCGGGCCGGGCTTCGGGGACGATCCCGATCGAGACCGCGCTCAGCTCCATCGTCGCGACCGCCCGCTGAGCCAGGACCCGCGGGTCCGGCGGAGCCCCGTTCGGCGGCTGGGCCAGCCACACCAGATAGACCACCCCCACCAAGCGGGGGTCCACCGAGCGGGTGCACTCGTAGACCTGCCCGTCGGTGTGTCCGCCCCACGCCGGGTCGCCGGAAGGCGGCTGCGGCGACGCCGCGGTGCAGTACGCCTGCTCCGACTGGGACCACCACCCGGACGTCCCCGAGCACGGCACCTTCTTGGTCTTGCCGCCGAGGGTGTACGTGCAGCTCGGCGCCGTTTCGGAGGTACGGCCGGGGCTGGTTACCCCCGAGCCGCCGCCGCCATCCCCTCCCGGGTCGCCGCTGACGACGATGAGGCACTGGCCGCTGCGCGGGTCCGGCGTGGACCCGGGAGGACACTCGATGGGGTCAGCAGCAGCCGTGGTGCCGACCAAGACAGTCCCGAGGAGAACCGCGCACAGCACCGCACAAGCCCTCAGCACGGCGTGCCCTTGAGGGTGTCCCGCACGACCAAGAACTTGGTGTTTCGCTTCTCGACGGTGTAGGAGAACCGTTGCGAGTCGGGCCGGTCCGGGTTCACCTGCGACTCACCCTCCTCGTCGAGGAAGTCGATCTCGCTGACATCGACGCACGCCGACACCGTGAAGTTCGCGCCCTTACCCGCGGTCGCGCGAACACTCGTCACCGAGGCCGTGCCGACCTGAGTCCAGCCCTTGGCCCGGTAGGCATCCACGGCGACTCTCTGTTGGGCGAACGCCTGGTCCGCTGCGACCGTTTTGAGGTCGTCGATCGAGCTGTCCGGGCTTGCGGCGAGCTGGTCGACCTCGGCCCAGTACTCGACGACGGCCTCGCCCGCCAAGCGCAGGTCGCGCTGGTCGGCGTCCTCCGTGGTGGGACTCACCGACGCGGTGGCACCAGTGGACGCGACCGGTGACGAGGACTGGGTCTGGGAGGCCGACGGGGTCGGCGACACTGGTTCCTCGAGCCCCTGGCATCCCACCAGCGCTGTCGCCACCAACCCCAGGGCGAAAGGGATCATCGCCCGCCACGAGCCTTGCGAGAGCTCGGCCATCGGCCCCTCCGATGAGATACCGCCCCATCTCTGAGGTGGTCACAACAAGATGACACGAATCCGGGCTGCCGTCGCGGCGAGGCGCACCTGTGGATAACTGCTCGAGGTCGTGATCGCTTCCACCGGGATGCGTCCCACGCACGGCGCAATGACCGCCTCAACCCATCCGCTCTCGTTGACACGCATGCGGTCCAGGTACGCGCCCTGGGGGCACTCCCATGTGAGCGAGCGCCTCGCAGACGCCTCGACCCCGGCCTACGTCTGGTCTTCGGTCGAGGCTCCCGGTGCGTTCGTCTTCACGGACTCGATCCCGTTGAGCGCTCCCTGCTTGGTCGTGTAGCGCTCGCTCGTGGCGATGACTTCGCCGTTGCTGGCCTTCAGATTGAACATGTACTGGGTTCCGCTCTTCTTCAGGACAAACTTGCCGGCCATGTCAATCTCCTTCTGCTGCCGCTTCAGCAGGGACGGACCCGTCGATGAAGCATCAGCCGATCTCGTGAGTGGCAACGGAAGTTCGCCGCCGTACTGATGAGAGGTCGCACGCACCGCTGATACATGCCGCGAGCGGGACTTCGCCCGAAGCGACCCATGCCGCGATCCGGGTGGGCGTCTCGCGGCGGAGTGCAGCGCCTCCCCCGGACGGCACAGATGCTTTCGGTGGTGCCGGCGATGGCGCAGGAAGCGGGGTGATCACCCCCACTCCTGCACCATGGGCCGCGCCAGGACCGGCACGGGGAGTTGATCACCCCCGCCGTCCGCGGCAGCGGCGCCGAACTGCCGGCCTTCGTACCCGGCGGTCGTCCTGGTAGCCGCTTCTGGGCGCTATGACGCAGATCCAGTGTCGACCAGGCAGGCGCTGGAGGTCAGCCGCGGCTCGGTCCTGTAGGGCCTGGAGTGCGAGAACGCCGACAGGCGAATGTGCCGCCTTTGGCGTGGGGAGGGTGGAGCCACGCTTCCGCCGCAGGAGGTCGGGCATGTGCTCTCGTGCATCCCGGACGCGCGTAGCGCAATCAATGCTCGCTTAGGAGGCTCGGGAGGTGTGGGGTGCAGGTTGGCAGTTCGCGGGTTGAACCCTGGCGTTGGCGATCTTGCGCACCGAACTGGACACGACCTTGCCGGTGGCGGCACTGCGCTTGACCATGGCGCTGGCAGCTGACCGCTGCGCGCCGGACACGATGACCTTCTTAGCCACGACGCTCGTCTCCTTCTCGATCGCTACCAACAAACGATACGTCGTCCGCTGCTCCGGTGGCGAGACCTCCGCCTGACTCCGCGACGTACTGCACCACCTCGACCTCCTCGCCGAGCCGCTCGATCTCTGCTTCGACATCGTCGTACACAGCATCCAACGCCGCCTCGACGAAGACCTTCTCCGAGTCATCCAGCAGATCGGACTCGAGGAGCGCCGACAGCTCGGCGACCCCGAGGTTGGCCAGCTGCTGGTCACCGCCAGCGGACAGCTCGGCCGCCCAACGCATCGTGCGCATCGTCTCCTCGCGCTTGGACCGGGCCTCGAGCTCGACGTCGCCGCGCCGTGCGATCCATTGCGCCAGAAGGACCCCCAGAAACGTCAGCACCGGAGTGCCCAGGCTCACCGCGTACACGGCCCAGGTCGGCAGCGTCGTCACCCGGCCACCCTAGAACCGCTGGCCCCGGCCGACGTCCACGACGGGCATCCCGCGCGGCGGCGGCGCAATCGGTGACCCCATGGTGGGGATCCGGACCAGGAGCCGGTCGACGTCCTCGGTGTCGACGCGGATGAGGCGGCCGCTGCGGTAGGCCGCGAGCTGCCCGCCGGCGATCCGCCGGCGCAGGGTCTTGATGCTCATCCCGGTGCGTGCGGCGGCGTGCGCCAGGGACTCATACGATCGTTGCGAGGTCAGGGCCATGTCGGAGCACCTCCTTAGTCCTAAAGGCCGCCAGGTGCCCCCGGGTGGACACTCCGCGGTTATCGAACGCCCCCTCGGGCACACGCCCCTCAGCGAGGGGTCGAGGATTTCTTGTGGCACGTATGTGGCACGGCGACCCATCCGGTCGACAAGGTGTCTTGCGTCCTTGCAGTTCAGAGGAGGTTTGGCCACCGGGAGGCGCGGTACCTCCTAAAGAAGGTGTCGCAGGTTCGAATCCTGCCGGGGGCACTCGCCGTGGTGTATGACTTCGCCTGATGCTGGACGTTCGGTCTTCGGCTGATCCGCGACAGTGTTCCGGCTGAGGCTTGACAGGTACTTCGGCTGATCCTTGACGCTCGCGGCCTGGAAGCGTTGGCCGACCGGTCGCATCGTCCGGCCTCGTGTCCACACCAGATGCCGGCGCTGGTCGAGGTCGCTGTCCTCGAGGCGCGGCGGATGCACCCGGGCTGGGGGCCGCGGCGGATCGTGCACGAGCTGGCGAAGAAGGGCATGGGCGCCAGCGAGTCCGGGGTCTACCGGGCGCTGCGTCGGGCCGGGCTGATCGAGCCCGGACACCGAAAGCGGGAGCAGCGGGAATGGAAACGTTGGGAGCGAGCGAGACCCAACGAGCTGTGGCAGCTGGACGTGGTCGGCGGGATCGGCCTGGCCGACGGCACCAGCCTGAAGTGTCTGACCGGGATCGATGACCACTCCCGCTACGTGGTCAGCGCCCGGCTGATGGTCCGCGAACGCACCCAGGCCGTGTGTGACGCCTTCGAAGCCGCGCTGGCCGCGCACGGGGTGCCCGAGCAGGTCCTGACCGACAACGGGAAGGTCTTCACCGGCCGGTTCAACCACCCCCCGACCGAGGTCCTCTTCGACCGGATCTGCCGGGTCAACGGGATCGAGCACCTCCTGACCAAGCCCCGCTCACCGACTACCACCGGCAAGATCGAACGCTTCCACCGCACCCTGCGGGCCGAGTTCCTCACCGGCACCCTCTTCCCCACCCTGGCCGCGGCCCAAGAGCGGCTCGACGCGTGGGTCGCCGCCTACAACACCGACCGGCCCCACCAGTCCCTGGACATGGACACCCCCGCCCAGCGGTACGCCACCGTCATCCGCCGCGAGGTCTCCACCATCCCCGACCGCACCGGCTCGGAATGGGTCTCGCGCAAGGTCTCCACCGTCGGCGTGGTCTGTGTCTCCTGGCAGCAGGTCTCCGTCGGCAAACACCGCGCCGGCGAACGCTGCGACGTGCACGTCGGCACCGACATCCTCCAGTTCTGGATCGGCAACGAGCTCCTGCGCACCGTCCCCCGCACCAGCACCGGCAACGTCCGCAACAAACGACCCCTAGGAGGTGCCCTCACCAAGAACCGCAAGAACCCGACAGACTGACCCAAGAGCGTCAAGGATCACCCGAACCAGAACCGACAAGCATCACCCGAAGACCTACA
>JACXUW010000674.1 GCA_014763705.1 Micrococcales bacterium
GGGCCGTGGCGTGCTGGCTCATGCGGTGACTCCGTTCGGCGAGAGACGTTCTGCGGCCCGCAGGCGGGCGGACGCGGACCGGGGGTTGGTGGCCTGCTCGGTCTCGGAGGGGACCTCCGCACCCCGGGTGAGCAGGCGCAGGTAGGGGGCGTGCTCGGGCAGCTCCACCGGCATCCCCGGGGGGGTGCGGCTGCGGGCGCCCTCGGCGAGCGCCTGCTTGGTGATGCGGTCCTCGAGCGAGTGGTAGGAGAGGACGACGAGCCGGCCGCCGGGCGCGAGGTGGTCGACGGCGGCGTGCACCGCCCGCTCCCACACGGCGAGCTCGGCGTTGACCTCGATGCGCAGCGCCTGGAAGGTCCGCTTGGCCGGGTGGCCCCCGGTGCGCTGCGACGCGGCGGGCACCGCGGACCGGACGACCTCGACGAGGCGGGCGGAGGTCGTGAACGGCGCCTTCTCGCGCTCGCGGAGGACCGCCGAGGCGATCCGGCCCGCGAAGCGCTCCTCGCCGTAGGCCTTGAGGACGTGGGCGAGCTCGCCGTGGGAGTACGTGTTGAGGACGTCGGCGGCGGTCATCCCACGGCTCTGGTCCATCCGCATGTCGAGCGGCGCGTCGTGCCGGTAGGCGAAGCCGCGCTCGGCCTCGTCGAGCTGGAGGGAGGAGACGCCGAGGTCGAAGAGGATGCCGCGCGCGGTGCCGTCGGCGAGCCGCTCGAGGACCTCACCGACCTCGTCGTAGACGGCGTGGACGGCCGTGAACCGGTCGCCGAAGGGCGCCAGCCGCTCGGACGCGAGCGCGATCGCCTCGGGGTCGCGGTCGAGGCCGATGACCCGGGCCTCGGGGCAGCGGGTGAGGACCGCCTCGGTGTGCCCGCCCATGCCGAGGGTCGCGTCGACGCAGACGCTCCCCTGCTCCGCCAGGGCCGGCTCGAGGAGGTCGACGCAGCGCTCGAGGAGCACCGGGACGTGGCGCGAACCGGCGTCGCCTCTGCTGGTCATCTCACTCCTTCCGGGTCGTGGCGGGGTCGTGTCGGGGTCTGCTCCCCCGGTGCGGGTCGACCCGGCGGCGGGTCCCCATCCGATCCGCGCCCGGCGCGGGGGAAGACGCGTCGGGTGTCGGGTCGGCTGGAGGCCGGCGGTCGGGTCGAGCGGTGGGGGTCGAGCGGTACGGGGG
>JACXUW010000213.1 GCA_014763705.1 Micrococcales bacterium
GCCCCCTCGACCCTCCTCGAGGACACCGCGGCCACCGTCCGCGCCATCGCGCGAAAGCTGGGGCTGTGATGGCGCCGGCGACCGCCCTGCGCACCGCGGCCGCGTGGCTGCTCGACCCGGCCAAGCGCAAGGCGTTCTACGGGCTCCTCGGCGCCGCCGGCACCTTCCTCGTCGTCATGGGCGTCGCAACCGACAGCCTCGTCACCGGCGTCGCCGGCGTCGTCGTCGCCGCTCTCGACCTGCTCGCGCTGCTGCTCGCGTCGTGGAAGGCACACCGCGGCGACTGGACCGGGATCTACGCGGCGGCTGCGGCCGTCGTCGCGGCCCTGAAGGTCGCCGGCGTCCTGACCGACGGACAGGCTTCACACGTCCTCGACATCCTGGCCGCCGGCGTCGCGATCATCCCGATGCTCGCCGCATTCCTGCGCACCGACACCGGCACCCCGACCGGCGAGCCCGAGAGCGAGTACCTCGCCCGCCACGCCGGCGAGCTCGTCATCCCCGCGGCCGAGGCCTGACCATGACGCGGTGGCGAGTGGCTTCGGTGCTGCTCGCCACCGCGCTCGCGTTCATCCTCGGCGCCGTCCTCGCTCAGGGGGTCCGATGACTCCCTCGCGCTTCGACAACCCGCCCACCCAGTGGGCCGCCCTCGGCGACATGCCGATCATCGCCATCGACGAGGCGGCCGGCATCTACCTCGGCCCGTCGTTCCGCCCCGAGACGACGAACCCCACGTTCTGGCACTGGTGCACCGGCCTCGCGGTCGAGCCGCGCTACCTCGCGATGGGCACCCCGCACCACACCGTGGAGTCCCGCGACCCGTGGCACCTCGAGCCGTCCCTGCTGTGCCCCGAGTGCGGGTGTCACGGCTGGATCCGTGACGGCCGCTGGGCCTCGGCATGACCCGGGTCCGGCTCTTCGACACCACCGAGCCGCAGATCGTCACCGCGGTGTGCGTCCTCACCCTCGTCGCCGTCGCGCTCCTCGCGCTCGGCCGTCACCTGTCCCGCACCACCCCCACTCCCTGAGGAGATACCGATGGCCAAGGCCGACCCCCGCGTGACGAAGCGACGCGTCACGATGCGCAACCACACCGTCGTCCTCGAGGAGGACGGCAGCAAGAAGATCGTGACGAGCGAGGTCGTCGACTACGTGCGACCCGACTTCCTCGACGCGTACGTCGCCGACGCCCGCACCCGCTGGGCCGACGTCCAGGTCTCCGACGAGCCCGACGCCGGCCCCGGCGGCTACCACGGCGAGACGCACGTCCCCGCCGAGCTCGACCACCCGCTGGCCGGGCAGACCTTCGCCGCGACGACCGAGGAGGACTGAGCCATGGCGCTGCAGACCAACGCGATCAAGAACACCCTCGCCTCCGCGTACGCCACGGCGTGCGCCTACATCGGCCTGGCCACGACCGCCCCGGGCTCGTCCCGCGGCACCGAGCCGACCGGCGGCTCACCGGCGTACGCCCGCAAGGCCTCGAACTGGGGCAGCCCCACGAACGGCGTCATCGTCGCCACCCCGGCCGCGCACGACGTCCCCGCCGGCACCACCGTCGTCGGCATCAACATGGAGTCCGCCTCGACGGCCGGCACCTACCAGGACGGCGCCTCGGTCACCTCCCAGACCTTCGCCAGCCAGGGCCAGTACGCGGTCACCGCCACCTTCACCGAGAGCTGACCAGCTGGCCGCGGCCTCGCGTGCGATCCTCCTGACCTATGGATTGGCAAGATCTCATCGAGTCGTTGGTCCGTTCGCTCGCTTGGCCGGCTGTCGTGGTGTGGTTCATCGCCCTGTTCCGCGCGGAGATTCGAGGCGCCCTGGCGCGGATGCGTTCGATGAAGGGGTTTGGGATGGAGATGACACTGGACATCGACTCCAGGCTGGCTGCAGCCGAGGCGGCCGCTTCGTCGCTCGCCGTGCAGGCGGTGAGCATGCCGGAGGCTCGCGAACACGTGGGCACGGACCCCGACGACGCAGTCAGGCGGGCATACCGAGACGTCATCACCGAGTGTCTGAACCTCCTCAAGCGACACGGCGAAACCGTGGTGGGCATCCTCGGCTTCGTCGACAGCCTCAAGGACCGGCCCGAGTTCGAGGACGTCTGGCCCCCGATCAGTTCACTGAGGGTCGTGTACGACCAGGTCCGGCGCAATCCCGGCGCCATCACCAGCGGCCAAGCGGAGCAGTTCGTCGCGCTCGCCGAGGAGGTCGCCGGCGCGGTACGGCAGAAGCGCTGACCTCGCAGGCGCCCCACCCTCGTGAGGTGGGGCGCGCCAACTACCGCCCATCAGTGGCAAGACCCGGAGGTGAGCGGTGGCTGCTGGCGACGTCGTCCAGACCAACTCCGGCAGTAGCGGCGCCGCCGCGTCAGGGACCTCGTTCAACGTCACCGTCACCACGCCCACGTCGGGCAAGGAGCTGACGCTCTTCGTCATCCACTCGGGCACGACCGCGCCCGCCTCGTCGGGCTGGACACAGATCGGCGGGCCGGTCACGGTCGGCTCGACCGGGCCGGCGTATCTGCGGGCGTACCGACGCACCGGCTCGAGCGGGCAGACGTCGTGGACGTTCTCGATCGACAATGGCAACGCCTACTCGTGGCTCGTCCTCGAGACCGACACCAACGGCGTCGACGGCACCGTCCCGACCGGCACGACCGCGAACTCCGGGACGACCCTGGCGTCACCGTCGAAGACGACGGGCGCGGCGAACGTGCTCCTGGTCGCGGTCCACGCCGGGTACGCCTTCTTCGGCGCGCCCGGCACCTGGTCCGGGCACACCAACTCGTTCACCGAGCAGCGCGAGCAGGCGCCGACCACGAACACCCAGCTCGACGTCGGTCTCTCGGCCTCGGCGCGGAAGGTGACCGCGACCGGGACCTACTCGACGACGGCGACGTGCTCGGTGGGGTTCTCAGGCACCGGCGACATGGGCGCGAGCCTGCTGGTCCCACTGACCTACGCATCCGGCGGCGGACCAGTCGCCGGCTCCGGCTCCCTCAGCGCCACCGGCACCCTGGCCGCGGTCGCCGCGGCCACGCTCGCCGCCACAGCGGCCCTATCCGGCACCGGCACCGTCGCCGGGGCTGGCGGTCCGTCGGCGGCCGGCACCGCGTCGCTCGGCGGCACCGGCACCCTCACGGCCGCCGCGACCCCCGCCACGGCCGGCGCGGCCACCCTCGGAGGAGTAGGCACCCTCGCCTCGACGGGCACCCCGACCGCTCCCGGGACGGCAGCCCTGTCTGCGGCCGGTACGCTGACCGCCTCCGGGACGTTCACGGAGACCGGAACGGGCACCGCGACCCTCTCCGGGTCCGGTGCCCTCGCCGCGGCCGGCTCGCCGTCCACGGGCGCCGCAGGCAGCCTCTCCGGCACCGGGACGCTCACCGCCTCCGGTCGGCCCTCCACGGCTGCGACAGCCGCTCTCAGCGGCGAGGGCACGCTCACCGGCTCGGGCACGCCGAAGGCCCTCGCCGCTGGCGCGCTCTCCGGCGACGGCGCTCTCACTGCCACCGGTGTCCCGAGCCAGGCAGGGACGGGCGCCGCGGCGCTGGCCGGTTCCGGCACCCTGACGGGAACTGCCCGACCGGGCGTCGTGACCGTGGCGGCGGTCTCGGGTACCGGCACGCTCTCCGCGGCAGGGATCCCCAGCATCGCGTTCGGTGGTTCTCTCGCCGGCACCGGCGAGCTGGTCGCCGTTGGATCGACATCCACCCTGAGCGGCGCCGGGCTGAGCGGTGAAGGCACGCTGCTCGCCGAGGGGCAGCGCCCAGCGGCGCAGCGCGACGTCACCGTCCTGTCGATCATCGAGATCCTCGACCCGCCGACGGTCGTCGTCGAGGTGGTGGACCCCCCCGCCAGCATCACGGAGATCGTCAACATCGTCACCATCACGGAGGTCCCATGAACCTGCACCCGTGCGCTCGCCGGTACTACAAGCTGCTGATCGAGACCGACCCCGCGGACGTCACGGTGGAGGCCTCGTTCGACCGGGGCGTGACCTTCCACGAGGCGACCGACCCGGGCAACGGTGAGCGGTGGTGGCTGGTCGCCGGCTCCGTGGTCGACATCGGTGAGGCGGTTGCGCGGATCACCGAGGACGTGAAGCCGATCCTGAGGTGGCCGGACAACCCGGAGATCGAGGCCGGCGTGGGCCCGATCATCCGACTCAGCTGGAACGCCGAACCGTAGAGCTCACCCCACGACAAGAGCGCCCCCATCACCTCACTCGAGGTGGTGGGGGCGCTCTTCGTCGTTCATCGACGCCAGACGTGCCCGGCAGCGCGGGCCGCGATCTTCGGCTGCATGACCGTGCGCACGATGAGGCTGTTCCGGGCCGGCCGCCCCGACGAGGCGATGGTGTGCACGCCGTCGCTGAGGTACACGCGCGGGTTACTCCGGTTCAGCGCCGACCACCAGTCCGCGACTCGGAAGTTGGGGTGCGCGGCCACGAAGGCCGTGATGTCCTGGTTCACGTCAGCCGTGCCGGCCACGTCGCGGGCCTGATAGCTGGCGGCGATGTTCCAGCTGCGCTTCCAGACGTTGACCCAGACGACCGTGGTCGTCGACGGGACCAGGCGGGCGACGCGCGCCATCTGCGCGGGCATCACGGACGGGTCGTCGGTGTCGTTCGTCCCGAGAGCCATGACCAGCACGCGGGGTGCCCGCTGCAGGTACGTGATGCGCTGCTCGAGCCGGTCAACGGCGGGCTTGGTGCGGATCCCGTACTCGGCATCGACGGCCGAGCGGAGGCCCTGGGCGGCGAGACGGGTCCGCAGCTCGGGGTAGTCGAAGTACGTGATGCTGTCGCCGTACACCCACACGCTCGCGGCCCGGAACGTGGCGTGCGTGTCGTAGCGGCGGGGGCCCGCCTGCGCCGGCGCCGCTACGACGACCGCGGCGCCGATCACGATGACCAGCGCCGTGACGGCTCCGACCAGCGTCTTGAAGCTCATCCTGCTGCCCCTCTTCCTCCCACCTGCGCGGCAGGCTACTACGACGCCCGGGCTCATCGACTCGGTTCCCTCTCGTTGACAGCGGCCGCCGGGATGACGTACGTCGTCCCGACCTGGTGGGAGGGCAGCTTGCCCTCGGAGATCATCTGCAGGACCCGCTGGCGGCTCACGCAGAGCCGTTCGGCGGCCTGCGTGACCGAGAGCAGCTCGGGGACCGGGTCCCAGCCCTGGCGGGCGTCACGGACCCCCTCCGGCTGCGCGAGGACGACGAGCGGCTCACCGAGCCGGCCGACGACGGCGAGGGCGCTCGCGGTCGCCTGGGCAAGGTTGTCGCCGGGCAGGGTGACGACGGCGACGAGGTGGCCGGCGCGCTCGGTGACGACGCCGTGCCACGGCGCGAGCTCCGAGACCCACGCGTCGGCGAGGGCCTCGTCGACGGCCGCGGTGGTCTCGACCTCGACGACGTAGTGGCTGGTGCTCACCCGCTGCCTCCTGCTCTGGCGCCGGCGACCCGAGGGAGCCGCTCGGAAACATTGACAATTGGAGTATCGCAGAAGTCTTGCCAATCACAAACTCTGGAACAGCGCGGATCGGCTGGGAGGCCCCGCCCGAGTCCACACCGTCACGCGTGGCCACTGGCCACGCAGGACGCGGAACGATGCCGCTCGCGCTCGCTGTCTCGTGCTCAGCATCTGAGTGAAACCGTCTCGGCTGCACTCGTTCGCGCGCGGATTCAGGGTTCAAATCCCGCATCCTCCGCCAGCCGACGAGGCCCCCGAGCGTGCGAGGGGGCCTTCGTCGTCTGCGGAGGTGGGGGATGCCGGGAGCGCAGGGCGGGGGCGAGGAACGAGCCCACGGCCGGCGCGGACTCCCGCATCCGACCAGAACCCCGCACCCGTGGAAACCGTCGAGAGTAGAGAACACGCCGCGTGCCGGCGGGTGCACGCGGCGTGTTCTGTACCTTCGACGGGTGGGGGGCCGGAGAGGGCCGGCGCT
>JACXUW010000214.1 GCA_014763705.1 Micrococcales bacterium
TCGTCGTCGTGGCCCTCGTCGCCCTCGGCCTCCTCGTGTGGAAGCTCGTCGGGCAGGGCGCCGGCTCACCGACCCCGTCCTCGTCGCCGACCGTCTCGGGCACCAGCGCGAGTCCGCAGCCCACGACCTCGGCACCCGCCCCGACGACCGCCGCGCCGACCAGGAGCGAGACGCCGACGCCCACTCCGACGGCCGACCCGGGGGCCGACGTCACGGCCGCCTACGCGTCGCTCCAGGACGCCGTCGCACGGGCCGAGGGGGACGGGCAGGTCGACAAGAAGTTCGCGAAGAGCGTCGACCAGCACGCCCGGGAGACCGAGAAGGCGTTGCGCGACGGCGACGCCACGACGGTCGTCCGGGAGGCCCAGGCCCTGTCCGACGACTACCAGAAGGCGGTCCAGGACGGCACCGTCTCACCGGACGCCACCGGGACGCTGGACCCGCTGGTCCGGGACGTCGTCGACGCCGCGAACGCCTACCAGCCGGCCTGAGCGGCGGACGGGGCCCACGCACGGCGAAGGCCCCGAACCGCAGTGGTTCGGGGCCTTCGTGACCGGTGTCCGAGGGGGGACTTGAACCCCCATGCCCTATACGGGCACTAGCACCTCAAGCTAGCGCGTCTGCCAATTCCGCCACCCGGACGAGTGGTGCCGGAGCGGCCCGGGGAGGCCGTCCAACAGCCCGGAACGATACACGGTCACCGGCCCGGAACCGAAATCGCCCGGGGCCGGGCGCGCCTCCTAGGGTGGGGGGATGACCGACACGACGCGCCCCGAGGACGAGGTCGTCCGGATCTGCCAGGAGCTGATCCGGATCGACACGAGCAACTACGGCGACGGGAGCGGTCCCGGCGAGGCCGAGGCGGCCGCGTACGTCGTCGGGCAGCTGCGCGAGGTCGGCCTCGAGCCGCAGACCTACGAGTCCGATCCGGGCCGGGTGACGGTCGCCGTGCGCATCCCCGGCGCGGACCGGGAGCGCGGGGCGCTGTGCGTCCACGGGCACCTCGACGTCGTCCCGGCCAACGCCGACGACTGGTCGGTCGACCCCTTCGCGGGCGAGGAGCGCGACGGTTGCGTGTGGGGCCGGGGCGCGGTGGACATGAAGGACATGGACGCGATGATGCTCGCCTGCGTGCGCGACCTCGCGCGCCGCGGCGTCACCCCGCCGCGCGACCTCGTCGTCGTCTTCTTCGCCGACGAGGAGGCGGGCGGGGTCAAGGGCTCGCACTTCATGGTCGAGCAGCACCCGGAGGTCTTCGAGGGGGTCACCGAGGCGATCAGCGAGGTCGGTGGCTACAGCGTCACGGTGACCGACCGCGACGGCCAGGAGCGCCGCACGTACCTGCTGCAGACCGCCGAGAAGGGCATCGCCTGGCTGCGCCTCAACGCCTCCGGCCGGGCCGGCCACGGCTCGGTCCCCAACGACGAGAACGCGATCGTCCGGCTCGCCGAGGCCATCGCCCGGATCGCGGCGCACAAGTGGCCGCGCGAGTACATCCCGTCGGTGCGCACCCTCCTCGACGGCCTGGCCGAGCTGACCGGCACCGGCTGGTCGGACGAGGACCTCGAGGAGCTGCTCGACCACCTCGGTGGCGCGCAGGGGTTCGTCCGCGGCACCCTCCAGGACACGAGCAACGTGACGATGCTCGAGGCCGGGTACAAGCACAACGTCATCCCGCAGCACGCGTCGGCGAACGTCGACTGCCGCTTCCTGCCGGGCCACGAGGACGACCTGATGGCGACGATCCGCGAGCTGGCCGGCGAGCACGTCGAGGTCGAGGTGCTGCACCGCGACATCGCCCTCGACGCGCCGTTCGAGGGCGAGCTCGTCGAGCAGATGGTCGAGGCGCTGCGCGCCGAGGACCCGGACGCCGAGGTCCTGCCCTACTGCCTCTCCGGCGGCACGGACAACAAGGCCCTGTCGCTGCTCGGCATCACCGGGTACGGCTTCGCCCCGCTCCGGCTGCCCGCCGACCTCGACTTCGCGCCGATGTTCCACGGCATCGACGAGCGGGTGCCCACGGAGTCGCTGCGGTTCGGCACCCGGGTGCTGGGCCGGCTGCTGGAGAGCTGCTGAGGTTCGCCGCCGCTCACCAGCCGGAGATGACGGTGCTGCGGCGGGCCCGGATGATCCGGCGGCGCAGCCAGGTCTTGGTCCGCCCACCCACGTAGGTGCGGGTGCGGGCGAGCTCCCAGTGCCCGTACTCGGCGTGCTCGGTGAGCGTGCGGCGGATGTCGTTGCGCTCCACCTCGCGCCCGAAGCTCAGGACGAGGTACTCGTAGTCGGCCACTGCCACATTCTGCGCCAGGACCGGTACCGTTCGAGCCATGACCGCAGACCCGCGCGCGGCGCTGGCCAGGCTCGTCTCCGCCTTCGAGCGCCACCTCGAGGCGGCGAGCACGCGGCGGGGCGACGACGACCCGACCGTCATCGCCGCGTACGAGGACCTCGCGGACGCGTTCGAGGAGTACGACGGCGCGCTCTACGACGCGTACGGCGAGATGACTCCGCTGGACCTCTACACCGGCGACGACGACGATGACGAGGAGCCGGTCGACGACCACGACGACGAGGACGGCGACCGGGCGCGCATCTACTCGGGCCTCGACGACGACTTCGACGAGGACGACGAGGACGACTGAGGCGCACCGGCGTTCGGCGGCGACTCGCCTCAGGTGTGGTCCGCCGACACCTCGTCGAGGGCGTCGACGATCTGGTCCGGGAGCTCGACGTCCTCGCTCTGCAGCAGGGCGGCGAGCTGCTGCGGTGTGCGCGGCCCCACCACCGGTGCGGTGACGCCCGGGCGGTCGCGCACCCAGGCGAGGGCCACGGCTGCGGGGGCCACCCCCAGGCCCTCGGCGGCCGTGCGCACCGCCTCGACCACCCCGCGGGTGTGGTCACCGACGTGCCGTCCGGTGAAGCGGGAGAACTCCTCCGAGGCGAGCCGCGAGTCGGCGGGGACCCCGCCGCGGTAGCGCCCGGTGAGGACGCCGCGCCCGAGGGGTGACCACGGGAGCAGCCCGAAGCCGAGCGCCGCCGCGGCCCCGGCGAGCTCGCGCTCGGCCCGCCGCTCGACGAGCGAGTACTCCACCGAGTCGGCGGCCAGCGGCACCCCCGCCGCCTGGAGCAGCGACATCGTCCGGGCCGCCTGCCAGCCGACGTGGTTCGAGACCCCGACGTAGCGCGCCCGGCCGGTCTGCCACGCGTGGACGAGCGCGCCCACGGTCTCCTCGAGCGGGGTCTCGTCGTCCCAGGTGTGGGCGAGCCAGACGTCGACGTGGTCGGTCCGCATCCGGCGCAGCGACAGGTCGAGCTGGTGGAGCATGGCGCGCCGGGAGCAGTCGACGACGCGCTCGCCGGTGGCGCGGCTGATGCCGGACTTCGTGACGAGAACGACCTCGTCGCGGTCCGGGCCGTCGAGGAGGTCCCCGAGGATGTCCTCGGCCATCCCGCCGGCGTAGCCGTGGGCGGTGTCGACGAGGGTTCCGCCGGCGGCCCGGAAGGTGGTCAGGAGGTCGCGGGCGTCCTCGGGGGAGGTGCGGGTGCCCCAGGCCATCGTCCCGAGGCCGAGCCGCGACACGGTGAGCCCGGTGGCCCCGAGGCGGCGGGTCTGCATGGTCCGACCCTACCGGCGCCCTCAGCCGCGGACCGGCCTGCGCCACACCGAGACGTGGCCCTCGCTGTCGCCGGTGAAGGGGGTGCCCTGCCAGTCGGCGGTGCGCCGCTCGAGCTCCATCCCGGCGAGCCGCGCCATGAGGTCGAGCTCGGCCGGCCACGCGTAGCGGAAGTTGCTCGTGCCGTACCGGAGCGAGCCGTCGGGTTCGTGCGTGTAGTGGTGGGAGGTGCCCTGCTGGGTCGCCATGTCGTAGGTGTCGAAGCCGACGTGGCCGGCACTGACGTCGAAGGGCACGGCGGCCTGTCCGGGTGGGAAGCGCCGGATGCCCGGCACCCAGAGCTCGACGACGAAGCGGCCGCCGGGAGCGAGGTGCCGGGCGGCGTTGCGGAAGACCTCGACCTGCTCGTCCTGGGTACGCACGTTGCCGAGGCTGTTCCACACCACGAAGACCAGGGCGAACGTCGCCGGCTCGCCGGCGGTGATGGTCGCCATGTCACCGACCGTGACGGGCAGGTCGGGTCGCTTGCGGTGCAGGACGTCGGTCATCGGCTGCGAGAGCTCGATGCCGTGCACGTCGAGACCGCGGTCGAGGAGGGGGATGGCCACCCGGCCGGTGCCGATCGCCAGCTCGAGCACCGGTCCGGGGCCGGCCAGGGCCGCGAGCGCGTCGACCGCCGGCTCGAGGACCTCGGGGGTGAACATCGCGGCCGATGCCGTCTCGAAGCGCTCCGCCGTCTCCCGGTCCCACAGGTCGCTGCTGCTCGCCATCGCCCCACCGTGCCGGACCGGACCAGCCACGCGCCAACCGTTAACGGTGTCAGACGATCGGGCTGTCGACCATCCACCGGTGCCCGAACGGGTCGGTGAAGACCGCGATGCGACCATGCGGTGTCTCCTCGGGTCCTCGGGTGAGCGGTGTCCCGGAGTCGACCACCCGACGGGTCAGGCCGTCGACGTCCGGGGTCGAGAGGTGGAGCGTCACGGCGGCGCCACGGTGTGGCGCGGGGGCGGCGACACCGGCGGAGTCGAACTCGTCGCTCATCATCCAGTGGGCGCCGTCGAGGTCGAGCTCGACGTGACCCACTGCTCCGCCGTCCATGACGATCGGGCCGACGACGACGGTCGCGCCGAGGACGTCCGTGTACCAGGTGATGGCGGCGCGGGCGTCGGCGACGCAGATGTAGGGGGTGAGCTCACTCATGGGTCTGCTCCTCGAGGGGGTGCTGGAAGGACCAGAGGTGGCCCTCCGGGTCCCGGGCGCCGTACTCGCGGTACCCGTACGGCTCGTCGGTGGGGGCGTACTCGACGTTCGCACCGGCGGCGACGACGAGGGCGTGGTGGGCGTCGACGTCCTCGACGTGCACGGCGAGCGAGGCGGTGGTCGAACCGTCCGTGGTCAGCGGCGAGACGAGTCGGGCTCCCGGGTGCTCCTCGTGCAGCCAGACCTCCCCGTCTCCGGCGTGCACGACCCCGAGGTGCGCGTGGCCGTCGGCCGTCCGGTGGAGGGGACCGGCCCCGAGCCCGAACACCTCGACGAGCCACGCGTGGGCGGCGGCCACGTCGCGGTAGGCGAGAAGGGAGACCCGGCGCACCACCGCCGGCTCCTCGTGGGCGAGTCCGCCGAGGAGCCCGAGCAGCTCCTCGGCGCGCGGCGTGTGCCCGGTGGCGAGGCGGTCCTCGACGGCACGGACCCGCTCGCGCTGCCGGACGAGCGCCGTGACCCGCTGGTCGAGGTCGACCAGGTGGCGCGACACGAGGTCGGAGAGGTCGGCCCCCGCGGGGTCGACGGCCGCCAGCGGCGTGCCGAGGGCGCGCTGCACGAGGACGCGGTAGAGGGCGTCGAGGGTGGTGGCATCGTAGCGACGCCGCCCGCCGGCGTCCCGGCGCGGGACCAACAGCCCGAGCTCCTCGTAGTACCTCAGGGCCCGTTCGGTGAGACCGGTTCGTGCGGCCACCTCCCCGATGCCGAGCCCGCTCTGCTCCCGTGTCCCCATGGCCTCGACGCTACGACCTCACGCCACGTGAGGAGCAAGTCAGAAGGGCGGGTCGCCGGGGGAGGAGCCACCCGCGGCTCGACGTCGACGGCGGTGACCGGTCACCTCGACCGGGACCCGGCCCGGCGGCGGTCGGTGGACCTCGATGCGGCAGGTGGTTCGGGACCAGTCGGTCCCGCCTCGGTGCTCGAGGCAGTGCTCGAGGACCGAGTGCGGCCCGTCGGGCAGGTCGAGGCGGGGGTTGCCGGACGGCGGTCGGGGGTCGGTTCCGGTGTCGGGCAGGGTGAGTGGGCGGTGGTCGACGGGGTCGGTGGTGCGGGTGACTCCGATCC
>JACXUW010000675.1 GCA_014763705.1 Micrococcales bacterium
TCGCGCGGCCGGGCGACCTGCCCGCGCCGACCGGCGCCGACAAGACGACGGTCGTGCTCTTCCAGCGCGACGACCACGCGGGCGGACTGCTCGAGCTGCTCGAGCAGTTCGCGGCCCGGGGCATCAACATGACACGGCTGGAGTCGCGCCCGACCAAGGCGTCGATGGGGTCGTACTGCTTCTCGATCGACGTCGAGGGCCACGTGCACGACGAGCGGCTCGGGGAGGCGCTCATGGGGCTGAAGCGGATCTGCGCCGAGGTGCGCTTCCTCGGGTCCTACCCGCGAGCGGACCGGCGGCCGGCGACGGTCGGGCCACGGGCGAGTGACGCCGACTTCGCGGCCGCGCGGTCGTGGCTGCACGGCATCCGGGACGCCGGGGTCTGAGCGAGCGGTTCCCGGCCGCCGGGGGTCCGAGCGAATGGCTCCCGGGGGCCGGGGGTCCGAGCGAGCGGGTCCCGGCCGCCAGGGGTTTGAGCAAGCGGGTCCCGGCCGCCGGGGTCCGAGCGAGTGGCTCCCGGCCGCCAGGGGTTTGAGCAAGCGGGTCCCGGCCGCCGGGGTCCGAGCGAGCGGTTCTCGGCCCCCGGGAGAGAAGGGGTGTCGCCCCCAACTCCTTGCCCCACGTGAGGTATCCCTTGCCCGACGCAAACGATCGCTTGCGTCGGGCAAGGAGTTGGGGAGACGACACAACCGGGAGCCGCTCTCAGCACGCACCGGCGGCGAGCCGCCCGACCGCGTGCCCCGCGGCTCACCCGTGCGCCGCGCCGCGCGTCCATCGGCGCGCTCCCCGGGCTCACCCCTGCGCCGCGCCGCGCGTCCACCGGCGCGCTCTCCGGGCTCACCCCTGCGCCGCGCCGTCCGACCGCTCGAGCCCCAGCCAGTACCGCTCGCCCTCGCCCCAGTGGAGGTAGAGGTAGGGCCCGGACCGCTCCAGCCGCGGGCGCGCCTCGAGCATCGAGACGACCCACGCCTCCTGACCGGCCCGCCCCTCCTCGAGGCACGCCATCTCGGTGAGGGCCAGGCCCCGCCCACCGAGCACGAGTCGCGAGTCCTCCACCGACACCGTGCCCCCGCCGGTGTTGCACCCGGTCTGGACCGAGACGCGCTCGCCGTCGAAGGTCAGGACGACCGGCGCCGCGAGGGCCGCCGGCGCCGGTCGTCCTGAC
>JACXUW010000676.1 GCA_014763705.1 Micrococcales bacterium
ACCGCCTGGAGGACCAGCCGCAGCGCGCGGCGCTCGACGTCCTCGAGCCCTTCGAGCCGCGACTCGAGGAGCTCGTCGAGGCGGGGCTCGAGGCGGGACACCATCCGACGGCCCTCGTCGGTGAGCTCGGCGCGGTGGGAGCGGAGGTCACGCCGGCTCGGCTCGCGGTGGACCAGGCCGCGCTCGGCGAGCGAGGCGAGCAGCCGGCTCACCCGGGCCTCGGAGCGACCGAGGTACTCGGCCAGGTGCACCCCGGTGGACCGCTTGTCGCGCAGACGCCGCAAGACGTCGAGGCCGTCGGGGGTGAGACCGGGGGCGAGGTCGGCCAGGGCCCGGGCGAGGTCGGCGTCGACCTGCGCGCTGGCCTGGCGGAGGAGCGCAGGAAGGTTGCGGGGGTCGTCGGCGTCCGGGCGCTCCCACCGGCGGGGGAGGTCGGCCCGGATGCCGTGCCGGACCGCCAGGTGCTCGTGGAGCCGGAGCCACGGGGAGTGCTCGGCGCTCTCCGCCGGAGCGATGCCGCGGCGGCGGGTCCACGTGGGCGAGCGGCGTCGTGGGGCGCCGGCGGCAGGGGTGGGCTCCATCGGGTGGCTCCGATCCGTAGGTCTCGGAGGTGATCCTGCCGTGGGTGGCGTGGTCGCCGTGGGCGTCATCCACAGGCCGCCCCCGTGGCCCGGCCGAGCTGAGGGGAGTCGGCCACCATGTGCTCCCCGGAACTCCATGCCCCCGGCAAGGGATCCCGTGCTCGACGCAAGGGATCGCGTGCTCGACGCAAGGGATCGCGTGCTCGACGCAAGGGATCGCGTGCTCGACGCAAGGGATCGCTTGCCGGGCGCGAGGGATCGCTTGCGACGGGCAAGGAGGTGGGGGGATGACATGTCCCGTCCGGGCGCTCAGGTACGGGGCCCGGGCACGGAGGTGGGGGGACGACCGGTCCTGCCCGGGCCCTCGGGTCCGGCGTCGAACGGCCCGACGACTGGCAGGATGCCCGCCGTGCTGCTCACCGCGCTCGTCCTCGTCACCGCAGTCGTCGCCGCCCTCGACTGGTGGGCCGTCGCCACCGACCGCCAGGCCACCGAGCGCTGGGCCAAACCGCTCGTCATGGTCGGGCTCATCGCCGTGGCGCTGGCGAGCGGCGCGACCATGACGAGCGGTTTGGCCCAGCGC
>JACXUW010000215.1 GCA_014763705.1 Micrococcales bacterium
GGAGCGGGATGTCGGTGGCGGGTGGCGAGGTCATCGCGGTGCTCCTCGGGGAGAGCGGACCCGGGTCCGGGCTCGCCGCCAGTGTCCCGCCACGGTCGGCCCACCGCCATGAGCTGCGTTACCCAGGCGCGCGCCGGCCGCGCCACCGTCCGGGTCGCGCGAGCGCCGGCCGGCCACCGTCCGGGTCGCGTCCGGGTCGCGTGGCACACCACACCACCGTCCAGGTCGCGCGACATGCGGAGCGAGCGGTCCCGGCCTCCGCATGTCGCGGGACCCGGATGGCCGGCGCCCCCCGAACGCGCCCCCGAGCGTGCCTACACGGGCGCCTCGACGGGTACCTCGATGGCTGGCTCCGCCGGCGTCGCGTCCCGCCGCCCGACGAGCCGCCGGACCGCCGCCCGCACCGGCGCCTGCGCCACGAGGACCCCGCCGAGCACGAGCGCCACGGCCGCGAGGTGCACCCACCCGAACGGCTCGCCGAGCAGGACCACCCCGAGCACCGTGCCGACCACCGGGTTGAGCAGTCCGACGACCGCCACCGCGCCGGCGTCCATCCGGGTCAGCCCGCGGAACCACACGACGTACCCGAGCACCGATCCGGCGAGCCCCAGCCACAGGAGCGCGAGCACCGCGGCGCCGTCCAGCGCCGGTGGTGCCCCTTCGGCGACGAGCGCGACCGGCACGAGCAGCACCCCGCCGGCGACGAGCTGCCACGCGGTCGTCACGAGCACGCCGTCGGGCGCGGTCCACCGCTTGACGAGGACGAAGCCCACCGACGCCGAGACCACCGCCCCGACCGAGGCCGCCACCCCGACGAGATCGACCGACCCGCCCCGCTCGCCCTGCCAGACGAGGAGGACGACCCCGGCGATGCCGACGACCGCGCCGCCGACGGCCACGGGCGCCTGCCGCTCGCCGATGGCCAGCCACGCCACCGCCATGACGACGAGCGGCGAGATCGCGGTGAGCGTCGAGGCGAGCCCGCTCGGCAGGCGGTACGCGGCGACGTAGAGCAGGCCGAAGAAGACCGCGTGGTTGAGGGTGCCGAGGACGAGTGCCCGCCCCCACCACGCACCGCGGGGCAGCCGCCGCAGCCACAGCAGCATGAGCAGCCCGGCGGGCAGCAGCCGCATGACGGCCGAGAAGAACGGCCGGCCCGGGGGCAGCCACAGCTGGGTCACCGCGTACGTCGAGCCCCACACGACCGGGGCGACGGCGGTGACGAGGACCGTCCGGAGCCCGCTGATACCTTCCATGGAAGAGACATTACCTTCCGCGGAAGATATTGTCGAGGCCATGGACCACGTCGCGACCGTGCACGAGCAGTGGCGCACCGAGCGCCCGGACCTCGACACCTCCCCCGTGCTCGTCATCGGCCGCATCCACCGCATCGGGGCGGCCCTGACCCCCGAGCTGGTCGCCGTCTACGCGCGCTTCGGGCTCGGGGAGGGCGAGTTCGACGTCCTCGCCACCCTCCGCCGTCAGGGCGAGCCGTTCACGCTCTCCCCCGGCGACCTCGCCGAGCGGACGATGGTGACCTCCGGCGCGGTGAGCAAGCGGCTCGACCGACTCGAGGCCCGCGGCCTCGTCGAGCGCCGCACGAGCGGCGACGACCGGCGCGCACGCACCGTCCACCTGACCCCCGCGGGACGCCGCCTCGTCGACGACGCGATGACCGCCCACGCGGAGAACGAGGCCCGGCTCCTCGCCGCGCTCCCCGCCCGCGACCGCGAGACCCTGGCCCGCCTGCTCGGCCGGCTCGCGGAGTCGCTCGGCGTGTGAGGGAGGCCTCGCCGAGGCGCCCGACCCGCCCGCAGGGGGACCGCTAGAGTCCGAGACATGCCGATCACCAAGGTCCTCATCGCGAACCGGGGCGAGATCGCCGTGCGCATCGCCCGCGCCTGCAAGGACTCGGGCATCACGTCCGTGGCCGTGTACGCCGACCCCGACCGCGACGCGCTCCACGTCAAGGTCGCCGACGAGGCCCACGCCCTCGGCGGGTCCACCCCCGGCGAGTCGTACCTGCGCCAGGACAAGCTGATCGAGGTCGCGCACGCGGCCGGTGCCGACGCCGTGCACCCGGGCTACGGGTTCCTCGCCGAGAACGCCGGCTTCGCCCAGAAGGTCATCGACGCCGGGCTCACCTGGATCGGCCCGGGCCCGGAGGCCATCGACTCCCTCGGCGACAAGGTCAAGGCGCGGCACATCGCCCTCGCGGCGAACGCCCCGCTCGTGCCCGGTACCCCCGACCCGGTCGACGGCCCGGACGAGGTCGTCGCCTTCGCGCAGGAGCACGGGCTCCCCGTCGCCATCAAGGCCGCGTACGGCGGTGGCGGGCGCGGCCTCAAGGTCGCCCGCACGATGGAGGAGATCCCCGAGCTGTTCGACTCCGCGGTCCGCGAGGCGGTCACCGCGTTCGGCCGCGGCGAGTGCTTCGTCGAGCGATTCCTCGACCACCCGCGGCACGTCGAGACCCAGTGCCTCGCCGACCAGCACGGCAACGTCGTCGTCGTCTCCACCCGCGACTGCTCCCTCCAGCGTCGCAACCAGAAGCTCGTCGAGGAGGCGCCCGCGCCGTTCCTCACCGAGGAGCAGCACACCGAGCTGCTGCGCGCGTCCAAGGAGATCCTCAAGAAGGCCGGCTACGTCGGCGCCGGCACCTGCGAGTTCCTCGTCGGGCCGGCCGGCGACATCAGCTTCCTCGAGGTGAACACGCGCCTCCAGGTCGAGCACCCGGTCTCCGAGGAGGTCACCGGCATCGACCTCGTCCGCGAGCAGTTCCGCATCGCGAACGGCGAGACCCTCGACTACCCCGACCCCGAGCCGCACGCCCACTCCATCGAGTTCCGCATCAACGGCGAGGACGCCGGCCGCGGCTTCCTCCCGGCGCCCGGCACCGTGACCCGGATGCAGGTGCCGCACGGGCCCGGCGTGCGCTGGGACGCCGGCATCGTCGAGGGCGACACCGTCGCCGGCGCGTTCGACTCGATGATCGCCAAGCTCGTCGTCACCGGGCGCACCCGTCAGCAGGCGCTCGAGCGGTCGCGGCGCGCACTCGCCGAGCTCCTTGTCGAGGGGATGCCGACCGTCATCCCCTTCCACCGGAAGGTCGTCTCCGACAGCGCCTTCGCGCCGGCCGACCCGGACGAGAAGTTCTCGGTGCACACCCGGTGGATCGAGACCGAGTTCGACAACGACATCGAGCCCTACTCGGGCCCGGTCGGCGAGGCCCCCGACGCCGAGGAGCGCCAGACCGTCGTCGTCGAGGTGGGCGGCAAGCGCCTCGAGGTCTCCGTCCCCGGAGGCCTCTCCTTCGGCGGCGGCGGTGGCGGGAACCACGGCGCGAGGAAGAAGGCGCCGCGTCGCTCGGGCGGCGGCTCCGGTGGGGCCGCCGCCTCCGGTGACTCCCTCACCGCGCCGATGCAGGGCACCATCGTCAAGGTCAGCGTCGAGGAGGGCGCCACCGTGGCGGCCGGCGACCAGGTCGTCGTCCTCGAGGCGATGAAGATGGAGCAGCCGCTCACCGCGCACAAGGCCGGGGTCGTCACCGGGCTCAGGGCCGAGGTCGGTGCGACGGTCGCCAACGGCGCCGTCATCTGCGACATCAAGGACGCCGCGGGCGACGCCGCCGACGCCTGACCGGCCCGCACCGGCCGGCGCCTCACCCGGTCGAGCGCGACCCGAGGGTGCGGCGCGGCTGCGGGTCGTCACTCGTCCCCGGCGCCGGGTTGGGCGCGACCGGCGACGGGTCGGCCGGGTCGTGCGGGTGCCAGGGCTCGACGGGGTCCGGGTCGAGGGGGTCCGGCTCGTCGGGGTCCGGGTCGCGCGGGTCCGGCGCCTCGGGCGACGCCGGCAGGTCCTCACCGGGGAGGTCTGGGTGCTCCGGGGCCGGGACGTCGCTCACCGCTCGTCACCCGTCCCGCGGGGCGGGGGCGGCGGCGCCTGGCCGGAACCGGTGACACCGGGTCCCGCCGACCCGTGGGGCGGCAGACCGAGCCCCTTGCGCAGTGCGTCACCGCCCTTGTCGACCTTCGCCGAGTGCGTCGGCCCGGCCTTGGACCGCACGAAGCCCTCGACCTTCTCGATCGCCTCGGACGCCTTCTCCGGGTTCTGCCGGGCGTAGTCCTTGACCTTCGTGACGGCGGCGATGAGCGCCGCGGCGCGACCCCTGGCCATGTCGTCCTCCTCGGATGGGGTGTCTGACAGGTCAACCCACTCTGCCGCAGCAGGGTTCCCGATGGGGCCCGCGGAGCCGACGAGCCGGGTCAGGCGATGGGGTGCAGCCGGCGGGCCGCCTCGGCGATCGAGCCGGACAGCGACGGGTACACCGTGAAGGTCGACGCGACCTGGTCGACGTTGAGCCGGTGCTGCACCGCGAGGGTCACCGGGAAGATCAGCTCGGAGGCCCGCGGCGCCACGACGACCCCTCCGACCACCGCCCCGGACCCCTTCTGCGCGAACAGCTTGACGAAGCCGTCGGTGATGCCGAGCATCTTTGCGCGCGGGTTGCGCGACAGCGGGAGCATGAGCACCTCGGCGTCGACCCGCTCCTCGTCGACGTCCTTCTGGGTGATGCCGACCGTCGCGATCTCGGGGTCGGTGAAGATGTTGGCCGAGACGACGCCCAGCTGGAGCGGAGCCACCGCGTCACCGAGCGCGTGCGACATCGCGATGCGACCCTGCATCGCCGCGACCGAGGCGAGCGGCAGCACCCCCGTGCAGTCGCCGGCCGCGTAGACGCCCCGCACCGACGTGCGCGAGACCCGGTCGACGGCGACGTGGCCGGAGGGCAGCAGGTCGACCCCGACCTCCTCGAGGCCGATGCCGCGGGTCGAGGGCACCGAGCCGACCGCGAGCAGCGCGTGGGTGCCGGTGACCTCGCGGCCGTCCTCGAGCCGGACGACGACGCCCCCCTCCACCCGCTCGACGGCGGCCATCCGCGAGCGCCCGAGCACCTCCATCCCGCGCTTGCGGAAGACGTCCTCGATGACTGCCGCGGCGTCGGGGTCCTCGCCGGGCAGGACCCGGTCGCGCGAGGAGACGAGGACGACCTCGGACCCGAGCCCGAGGTAGGCCTGGGCGAGCTCGGCGCCGGTGACGCCGGACCCGACGACGACGAGCCGCTCGGGCAGCTCGCGCAGGTCGTAGATCTGCTGCCAGGTGAGGATGCGCTCGCCGTCGGGCACCGCGGTCGGCATCACCCGGGGCGAGGCGCCGGTGGCGATCGTCGTGCCGCGCGAAAAGGGCTTTGCCGACGCCGACGCGATCCGCGCGGGCCTTGCCCACCGGCTCGCCCGCTACAAACAGCCGCGCGCCGTCCTGTTCGTCGAGGCGCTGCCGAAGAATGCGATGGGCAAGGTGCAGAAGGCGTTGCTCCGCGAGGAGCATCGCGACCTGCTCGCCGGCTGAGCCGTCAGGGCGCCTTGGGCGGGGCGGCGACGCGCCGGACGCTGATGATCTTGATCGCGGGGGCGAGCATCTGCCCTTTCATCACCCCCTCACCGAGCGTGGGGCTGCGCGGGGCGGCGAGGATCTTCTTCACCACGTCCATGCCCTGGACGACATGGCCGAAGGCGGCATAGCCGACATTGTCGCCGGGCGCCGAAGGATTGGCGTCCATATAGCTCATGTCGCCGACGACGATAAAGAAGTCGCCCGCTGCGGTCCCCGGCGCGTTGCGGCCCATCGAGATGGTGCCGTCGACATGCTTGAGTCCGGTCTTGGTCGTCGGCTCGTGCGCGATCGTCGGGAAGACCTTCTTCGGGTCGAACTTGATCCCGCCCTGGACGAGGCCCAGCTCGGGCGCGCCCGGAACCGCGACGGCGCGGTAGAAGGTCGAATTGTCGAACCGCTTGCTGTCGACATAGCGCAGGAAATTGTTCGTCGTGATCGGCGCGCGCTCCTTCTC
>JACXUW010000677.1 GCA_014763705.1 Micrococcales bacterium
CCTCGAGGGCGGGGTCGGTTCCGAAGGTCGTGAACCGGGTCCCGTCCGAGAGCGGCGCCGGCACCCAGCCGACGCCGTCGACTTCGACGCACTCGGTGGCCGTCGGCGCGAGCGCGGCAACGCCGCACCGGGCGACGATCGCGGGGTCGCCCCAGGCGGCGACGGCCGGGTCGGCGGGCGAGGTGTCCCGGCGCGCCTGCCCGGCGACGGAGTCGGGCCACGCCGCGCTGCGGCAGGCGGTGGTGGTGCCGCCCCCGGGGACGGAGACCTCGACCGCCGAGGAGCACCCCGACAGCACGACGGCGGCAACGCCGAGCGCTGCCGCCGTCGGGCGGAACCGGTGCGTGGTCAGACGTGGACCACCGTGCAGGTCAGCGTGCGGGTGATGCCCTCGGTGTCCTGGATCCGCGAGATGACGAGCTTGCCGAGCTCGTCGACGGTCGCGGCCTCGACGCGGGCGATGACGTCGTAGGGGCCGGTGACGTCCTCGGCGAGGACGACGCCCTCGATGCCGGCGATCGTCGCGGCCACGGACGCGGCGCGACCGACGTCGGTCTGGATGAGGATGTAGGCCTGGACCACTGCAGCTCCACTGTGTCGTCGGGTCGGCGGGGCCGGCGCGACCCCGCACGTGGGCCCACCGGGTCGGGCGGCCCTCGTCCCAGACGCTACCGTGCCGGGGGTCCGGACGTCACCGCAGGGAGGAGGCACGCATGGAGCGGCTGCGCGACGTCGACGAGACCGAGCTGCTCGCCCGCGTCTTCCCCGTGTACGCCGGGGCGGTGCCGGTGGACGCCACGGCGGTCCCGGTCGGGCCCGGGGACGACGCCGCGGTCCTCGCGGCGCCGAGCGGCACGGTCGTCGTGACGACCGACGGGATGGTCCGGGGCCGCGACTGGCGCGACGAGTGGTCGACTGCGCACGACGTCGGGGTCAAGGTCGCGGCGCAGAACCTCGCGGACGTCGCGGCGATGGGCGCGGTGCCGACCGGGCTGCTCGTCTCGCTCGTCGCCGACCCCGGCCTCGCCGTCGAGTGGGCCGTCGACCTCGCCCGGGGCATCGCGTCGGTCGCGGCCGAGGCCGGCGCGCCGGTCGTCGGGGGAGACCTGTCCTCGGGGCCGGCGGGCGTCGTGACGGTGACCGTCACGGCGCTCGGGGACC
>JACXUW010000678.1 GCA_014763705.1 Micrococcales bacterium
TCCCCGCCCCGCCCGAGCACACCGCGCGGGCGTGGGAGCCCTACCCGGCGGGTGAGGCCTTCCTCTCGCGCCTGCGCGACGGTGGGGCGCCGAGCGCCTCGGTGCTCGCCCTTCCGGCGGTCGACCCCGACGCCGCGTGGCCCGCCCTCGTCGCGGGGGCCGTCCGGGCCACGGTCGACGGCGGCCGTGGGGTGGTCGTCGTCGTCCCCGACCACCGCGACGTCGTGCGCGTCGAGGCCGCCGTGCTCGCGGCGCTGGGACCCGGTCGACACACCCGGCTCACCGCCGACCAGGGCCCGCAGGCGCGCTACACCGCGTTCCTCAAGGCGCTGCGCGGGCACGTGCCGGTCGTCGTCGGCACCCGGGCTGCGGCCTTCGCCCCGGTCCGCGAGCTCGGCCTCGTCGTGTGGTGGGACGACGGCGACGACCTGCTCGACGAGCCTCGCGCCCCGTACCCGCACGTCCGCGAGGTGCTCCTCGCCCGCGCCGAGCGTGAGGGCACGGCCGTGCTCGCCGCCGGGCTCGTGCGGTCGGCCGCGGTCGCCGACCTCGTCGGGTCCGGCCGGCTCACCCCGGTCGAGGCCCCACGGGCCGTCGTGCGGGCCAGGGTGCCGGCGGCCCGCGTGGCGGGGGAGGGCGACGACGAGGGCCGCGACCCCGCCGTCGCCGCGGCGCACCTGCCGAGCGTCGCGTGGCGGGCCGCGAAGGAGGCGCTGGCCACCGGTCCGGTGCTCGTCCAGGTGCCGCGCCGGGGGTACCTGCCGTCGCTGTCGTGCCAGGACTGCCGCCGTCCGGCGCGCTGCCGGGAGTGCTCCGGACTCCTGGGTCTCACCGGTCCCCAGGGTCCGCCGGCGTGCCGCTGGTGCGGGAGGGTCGAGACGGCGTTCACCTGCCCCGCGTGCTCGGGCACCCGGCTGCGCTCGTCGGTCGTCGGCGCCCGGCGCACCGCCGAGGAGCTCGGCCGGGCCTTCCCCGGCGTCCCCGTCGAGCGCTCCGGGGCCGGCACCGTGCTCGACGCGGTCGAGGGCACGCCCCGCCTCGTCGTCGCGACCCCCGGCGCGGAGCCGGTGGCCGAGGGGGGCTACGCGGCCGCGCTGCTGCTCGACGCGTGGGCCCTCCTCGACCGGCCCACCCTCGATGCCGGGGAGGAGGCGCTGCG
>JACXUW010000679.1 GCA_014763705.1 Micrococcales bacterium
CCTGCGCCTGTTCACCGACCTGCCGCTCGACGAAATCGCGCGGCTCGAAGCGCTCGAAGGCGCCGAGATCAACGAAGCGAAAAAGATCCTCGCCAACGAAGCGACCGTGCTGTGCCGCGGCGCCGATGCGGCGAAGGCTGCGGCAGAAACCGCGACGCAAACCTTTGAAAAGGGCCATATTGGTGGCGATCTGCCGCAGGTCGTGGCCCCCGCCGACGGCATCACGATCGTCGACGCGCTGCGCGAGGGCGACTGCCGGCCCCGACTCCTCGCGCAGCCGCACCACGTCACCGGTGAACAGCAGGAGCCCCAAGCGTCCGGTGAGGCCGGCGAGGCGCGCCGCGTCGGAGGCGTCGTCGTCGACCCGGTCCAGCCAGGCGAGGCCCTCGCGGGCGTGGCCGCGCAGCGCGAGGTAGAGCCACAGGCTGCCGGCCAGCTCCGCGGCGTCCCCGGCCCGGTCGAGCTCGAGCAGCCGCAGGTACGCCGAGCGCAGGTTGGCGTGGTCCGCCTCCAGCCGGTCGAGGGCGGCGACGAGCCCCGGACCCTGCAGCACCACGTGCGCGGCCACGGCCCGCTCGTGGAAGTGGGCTGCGTGCCGGTCGGCGGTCGCCGTCGCCCGACCGGATGCGTGGAGCCGGCGCATCGCGTACTGCCGCACCGGTTCGAGCAGCCGGAAGCGCGGCTGGTCATCCGGTGCGGGGACCCGCAGCACGAGCGACTGCTCGACGAGCGCACCGAGCGCCGGCACGACGTCGTCCTCGCCGTCGCCCGCGACCGCCTCGACGGAGTCGAGCGAGAAGCCGCCGCTGAACACCGCGAGCCGCTCGAAGAGGGCGACCTCCTCGGGCTCGAGCAGCTCGGTGCTCCAGTCGAGGACGGCGGCCATGGTGCGGTGCCGCTCCGGGAGGTCGCGCGGACCGGCGCCCGGACCCGTGCCCGGGCCGGATGCCTCCAGCCGCGCGAGCAGCGTTGCGGGGGAGAGTAACCGCAGCCCAGGAGCGGCCAGCTCGAGGGCCAGCGGCAGCCCGTCGAGGCGCCGGCAGATGGCGGCCAGCGCGGGTGCGTCGGGGCCGGTGACGGCGGTCGGCGCTCCGGCCGCGGCGGCGCGGTCGAGGAGCAGCGCGACGGCGGGGGCGGCGGCGACGGCGTCGACGTCG
>JACXUW010000680.1 GCA_014763705.1 Micrococcales bacterium
TATCGGGTCACCCGATACGACCGCGCTCTACCCGACAACGGTTCCCGGGGGAAGCGCAGCGTTATCGGGTCACCCGATACGACCGCGCTCTACCCGACAACGGTTCCCGGGGGAAGCGCAGCGTTATCGGGTCACCCGATACCCGTGTGGTCCAGTGGCCGGGTCGTCGACGAGCGGACGCGAGCGTCAGGAGCCGGCGCCCGCGATGTGCTCGTGGTGGTGGATGACCTCGGCGATGATGAAGTTCAGGAACGCCTCCGCGAACTGCGGGTCGAGGCCGGCGTCGTCGGCGAGGGCACGCAGCCGGGCGACCTGCTGCTCCTCCCGGCCCGGGTCGGCCGGCGGCAGCCCAGCGGCGGCCTTGAGCTCGCCGACGGCCTGGGTGCACTTGAACCGCTCGGCGAGCAGGTGGACGAGGGCCGCGTCGATGTTGTCGATGCTCGACCGCAGCCGCGCGAGGTCCGGCGGGATGTCGCTCACCCGGCCATCGTAGGAAGGCCGGACGCCCGGGGCGCGTCGCGTCCAGCCCACGGTCGCGGAGCTCGCGGCGAACGGCACACCGTCGGCCAGGTCGCCCGACATGCGGACGGACGGGTCGCCGCATCCGCATGTCGCGAGACATGAGCCGCGACTGGGCAACCGGCGAACGGCACACCGTCGGCCAGGTCGCCCGACATGCGGACGGACGGGTCGCCGCATCCGCATGTCGCGAGACCTGAAGCGGCGGGACACGGACCGGTGACGGGCGGCGAGGCACGGACCGGCGAGATCTGAAGCGGCGAGACACGGACCGGTGACGGGCGGAGGTCGACGGACGGGCGTGCGCCGCACGGCAGCACCCTGCGGGGGCACCGCGCGCATCAGCGCTCGACGAAGCCCCGCTCCCCCCTGGCGTCGGACCACATCGGCTCCGACCGCGCCGTCACCGAGCCCGGCCGGCCGGCGACCCCGGCCTCCGGACGGAGCAGTGCGAGCAGCGCCTCGACGTCGGCGCGCTCCCCCTCCGCGACGACCTCGACCCGCCCGTCGGCGGTGTTGCGGGCCCTCGAGCTGGGCCTCGCCGGTTGGGCCCGCAACACCGCCGACGGGCGGGTCGAGGTCGTCGCGGAGGGGGAGCGCGCCGACGTCGAGGCGCTGCTCGCACTGCTCCGTC
>JACXUW010000216.1 GCA_014763705.1 Micrococcales bacterium
GCAGCCCACCCACCCGCGGGAACCGCTCACCCAAGGTGGCGCCGAGCGTCACCTTCCGACCGGCCACCCCCTCGGTCAGCCCGGCCTCCAGGCAGAACATCGACGCCGACATCGGGTCCACGAACCCCACCGGGTGCACCCGCTCCACCGGACCGCTCCCGGACAGGCGCACCTCGACCCGCGCGCCCAACGAGGCCGCCACCGCGACCAGCCCGTCAGCGGAGTTGGCCAGGTGCTGAGCCTCCCCGGCGAGCGCGAACGCGTCCTCCGGCGACAGCCCCAACCCGCCCTCGGCCAGCTCACGACCCAGCGCCGAGACCTCCGCACGAAGGCCGGCGATGCGGCTCGAGATGCTCCCCCTGTCCATGCCTCATCGTACCGAACTCACGTTCGAACGGCAAGCCCCTGTGGAGGACAGTTCGCCCTCAGCAGAACAGGATTCGACACGCCGTCCTTCCCTCACGTGCCGTGGCGGGACAGTCGTCGAGGCGCCCGTGACGGCACCTCGGGTACGGCATGTGGGAGAGTGCCACCCATGCCCGACGAGGCGCCACCCGAGGCCCCCGACACCGCCCCCCAGCCCCCTCCGGCCGGTGTCGACGTCACGCGCCTCACGACCGAGGCGGCGACGAAGTCCGGGCTGCTGTGGATCCGCACCCCGGACGGCGCGACCCATCCGGTGTGGCACGTGTGGCACGACGACGGCGACGAGCGTGGCCCCGGTCCGGCGGCCTACGTCGTCTCCGGGCCCGGGGAGCAGCACCTCCCCTGGCTCCCGGAGGAGGTCGAGGTGATCCTGCGCAGCAAGGACACCGGCGGCCGCCTCCTCACCACGCACGCCAGCGTCCGCACCCTCGAGCCGGGCACCGAGTCGTGGGACGCCGCGGTCGAGGTCCTGCGACCGGAGCGCCTCAACGCCACCGGTACCCCCGAGGAGGTCGCCGAGCGCTGGCGCGAGCACGACACGATCCACGTCATCACCCCGCACGGCCGGCCCGTCGAGCAGCCCGGCCACTACGACGACGCCAGCGGAGCACGTCCGGTGCGCCCCGCCGCGCCCACCACCGCCCGGTGGCGCCCGTGGCACTGGCGCGGCCGCGCCGGGGCCCGGCGCAACACGGCCCGCTGAGCACGGGCCGACCGCCCCCCGACGGCTAGCCTGTCGGACGTGAGCACGCCGACCCGCGCCTTCGTCGGCCGCCTGTCCGAGCTGGACGTCTTCGACCCGCTCGGTGACAAGGTCGGCCGCGTCCGCGACGTCGTCGTCACCTTCAGCGTCACCCGCACCCGACCCCGGGCCATCGGACTCGTCGTCGAGGTGCCCGGCCGCCGCCGCGTCTTCGTCCCGATGACCCGGGTCACCTCGGTCGAGGGCGGCCAGGTCATCACCACCGGTCTGGTCAACATGCGCCGCTTCGAGCAGCGCCCCAACGAGACCCTCGTCGTCGCCGAGCTCTTCGAGCGCCAGGTCCAGGTGCGCACCGAGGACGGCGACGTCGTGCCGGCCACCGTCCAGGACGTCGGGGTCGAGCAGCTGGGCCCCCGGGGCTGGAACGTCACCCGCGTCGCGGTGCGCCTCGAGGTCTCGCGCCCCAGCCGGCTCGGGCGCCTCGGGCGGCGGCGCGGCGAGACCTTCGTCGCGCCCGTCGAGGACGTCCGTGGCCTGCGCGACGCGAGCGAGGGGCAGGGCGCGGCGAAGCTGCTCGAGACCTACGAGGACCTCAAGCCGGCCGACCTCGCCGAGGTCATCCACGACCTCACCCCGCAGCGCCGGGCCGAGGTCGCCGCCGCCCTCACCGACGAGCGGCTCGCCGACGTCATCGAGGAGCTGCCCGAGGACGACCAGGTCGAGATCCTCGTCGGGCTCGAGGTCGGCCGGGCCGCCGACGTCCTCGAGGCGATGGAGCCCGACGACGCCGCCGACCTCCTCTCCGAGCTGCCGCCGGAGCGCCAGGAGGAGCTGCTCGAGAAGATGGACGCCGACGAGGCCGCCGACCTGCGCCGCCTCCTCACCTACGACGAGAACACCGCCGGTGGTCTCATGACGACCGAGCCGGTCATCCTCGGGCCGGAGGCCTCGATCGCCGAGGCGCTGGCCGTCGTGCGCCGCCAGGAGCTCTCGACCGCCCTCGCGTGCACGGTGTTCGTCTGCCGTCCGCCGCTGGAGACCCCCACCGGCAAGTTCCTCGGCGTCGTCCACATCCAGCGGCTGCTGCGCGAGGCGCCACACCAGCCGATCGGCGGCATCCTCGACAAGGACGTGGAGCCGCTCCTGCCGACCGCGAGCCTCGGCCAGGTGACCCGGATGCTCGCCACCTACGACCTCGTCGGGATGCCGGTCGTCGACGAGGACGGCCACCTGCTCGGCGCGGTCACGGTCGACGACGTCCTCGACCACATCCTCCCGGACGACTGGCGCGAGGAGCGCCACGACGTCGTCTCGCACACGGAGGTGAGCAGTGGCTGAGCGCGAGCGCCGGACGCGCATCGACCAGCCGCGCGAGGTGGGCCGCCGCCGGTTCACGATGCCGGCCCTGCTCACCGAGGAGACCTTCGGCATCCTCAGCGAGAAGTTCGCCCGCTTCATGGGCACCGCGTACTTCCTCATCGGGATGACCGTCTTCGTCGCGGCGTGGCTGCTCTGGAACACCCTGGCCCCGGAGTCGGTGCGGTTCGACCCCTACGCGTTCATCTTCCTGACCCTGATGCTCAGCCTCCAGGCCTCGTACGCGGCACCCCTGATCCTCCTCGCCCAGAACCGGCAGGCCGACCGCGACCGCGTCGCCCTCGAGCAGGACCGCTCCCGCGACGAGCGCAACCTCGCGGACACCGAGTTCCTCACCCGCGAGGTCGCGGCGCTCCGACTGGCCATGCGCGACACCGCGACCCGCGACTTCGTCCGCAGCGAGCTGCGCGACCTCCTCGACGAGATGGAGGAGCGCGGGCTCGTCGTCGTGCAGCAGCCCCCCGGCGACTCCGGGGGCGAGGACGCCGGCGAGCCGCAGCCGACCTAGACTTCAGGGCATGCCGCAGGTCAGCACCGACGCCCTCCACGCCGCCCTCGAGACGGTCATCGACCCCGAGATCCGGCGCCCCATCACCGAGCTCGGGATGGTCGGCGACCTCGCCTGCGACGACGACGGCCGGGTCGCCGTCACCGTCCTGCTCACCGTCGCCGCCTGCCCGCTCAAGGACACCCTGACCCGCGACACGACGAACGCCCTCTCGGCGGTCGACGGCGTCACCGACGTCAGCGTCACCCTCGGCGTGATGAGCGACGACCAGCGCGCCGAGCTCAAGACGAAGCTCCGCGGCGGCACGGCCGAGCGCGAGGTGCCCTTCGCCAAGCCCGGCTCGCTGACCCGCGTCTACGCGGTCGCGTCCGGCAAGGGCGGGGTCGGCAAGTCCTCGGTGACGGCCAACCTCGCCGCGTCGCTGGCCGCCCAGGGCCTGCGGGTCGGCGTCGTCGACGCCGACATCTACGGCTTCTCGATCCCCCGGATGCTCGGCGTCGAGCACAAGCCGACCCAGGTCGACGACATGATCATGCCGCCGGTCAGCCACGACGTGAAGGTCATCTCGATCGGGATGTTCGTGCCCGGCAACCAGCCGGTCGTCTGGCGCGGGCCGATGCTCCACCGGGCGCTCCAGCAGTTCCTCGCCGACGTCTTCTGGGGCGACCTCGACGTCCTCCTCCTCGACCTGCCGCCCGGCACCGGCGACATCGCGATCTCGGTCGCGCAGCTCGTTCCGGGGGCCGAGATCCTCGTCGTCACCACGCCGCAGCAGGCCGCGGCCGAGGTCGCCGAGCGGGCCGGCTCGATCGCGCTGCAGACCCACCAGCGCCTCGCCGGCGTCATCGAGAACATGAGCTGGCTCGAGCTCCCGGACGGCACGCGCGAGGAGATCTTCGGCTCCGGCGGCGGCCGCGAGGTCGCCGAGTCGCTCTCCCGCTCGATCGGCGCCGAGGTGCCCCTGCTCGGGCAGATCCCCCTCGACACCCGGCTGCGGGTCGGCGCCGACCAGGGCACCCCGGTGGTCCTCGGCGAGCCCGACTCGCCCGCGGCAGTGGCCCTCCGCGGCATCGCCACCGGTCTCGCCACCCGCTCGCGCGGGCTCGCCGGGCGCTCGCTCGGCCTCTCTCCGGTCGGCCGATGACCCGCGGCCGCCGTCCCGGGGCGGCGCCTCAGGTGGCGTCGGTGTCGTAGGGCGTCGGCAGGGTGGGGTCGAACCCCTGCGGCGCCGACCACGGCCGCACGTCGACCGGCCCGTCGTCGACTGCCGGCTCGTACCCCGACTCGCCCACGGAGGCGGTGCGACCGGCGTCGGCGGCAGCCACGGCGGCCGCCGCCGCGTGGCTCTTGCGCAGCCGGGTGGCGTCGCGCACGGCGTCGACCTCGCCACGCACCGGGGCGACGGCGTCCTCGAGCGGCTCGAGGAGGGCCTCGCGCACGATCCGGCGGGGGTCGTACTGTCGCGGGTCGTACTGGCGCCAGTCGATGTCGTCGTACTCGGGACCGAGCTGGTCGCGCAGCTGTTCCCTGGCGCCCTCGGCCATCACCCGCAGCTTGCGGATGGCCCGGGCCAGCTTCGCCGCGTACTCGGGCAGCTTGTCCGGGCCGAGCACGAAGAACGCGATGAGCACGAGGAGGACGAGCTCCCACCCGTTCACACCGAACACCGCGTCACACCCTCTCGAGCCCAGCCGGAGCCGGGGTCACTGCGACCCCTGGAGCACCATCGTGACATCCCGCTCCCGGCCGTCGCGACGCACGGTCAGCTTCACGGAGTCCCCGACCTTGCGGGCGCGGATCTTGACGACGAGCTCGCCGTCGTCGGCGACCGGCTTGCCCTCGAAGGCGACGATGACGTCGCCGGCCTTGAGGCCCGCCTTGTCGGCCGGGCCCCCGGGGTTGACGGCGGGGTCGCCACCCGGCCCGCTGTCGGCGATGCGCACGCCCTGGCCGTCGTACTGGCTGTCGAGGAAGACCCCGATGATGGGGTGCTCCGCCCGGCCCGTCGAGATCAGCTGGTCGACGGTCGTCACGACCTGGTCGCTGGGGATGGCGAAGCCGACACCGATGTTGCCGCTCTGGCCACCGATCGTGCTGCCCGGGACGCGGGCGATCGCGGAGTTGACGCCGATGACCCGGCCGTCCATGTCGAGCAGCGGGCCGCCCGAGTTGCCGGGGTTGATCGCGGCGTCGGTCTGGATGGCGTTGATGAAGGACTGGTCGTCCTGCTCACCCGGCGTCACCGGCCGGTCGAGCGCGCTGACGATGCCGCTGGTCACCGTCGAGTCGAGCCCGAGCGGCGCGCCGACGGCGATCACCTCGTCACCGACGACGACGTCGGCGGAGCGCCCGACCGGCAGCGGGTCGAGCGTGGCGCCCTGCACCTGGACGACGGCGAGGTCGTACGAGGCGTCCTTGCCGACCACCTTGCCCGACACCTGCTTGCCGTCGGAGAGGACGACGGTGATGCTCCCCGAGCCGCCCGCCCCCGCGACGACGTGGTTGTTCGTCACGACGTGGCCCTTGTCGTCGTAGACCCAGCCGGAGCCCGTCGCGCCGCCGTCGGCGCCCTCGACCTTGAGGGTGACGACGCTCGGGAGCGCGGTGGCGGCGATGTTCGCGGCGGGGATGTAGCCCCGCCAGTCCGGGCCGTACACGCGGAGGGGGATGCCCGCGCGGATGGGGGTGACCACCGCGGGGCGCGCGATGCCGCGGGCGGTGCCAACGAAGACGAGGTCATCGCCCCGGACGGCGCCGGTGGTGCGGAAGCGGTGGGCGTCGGTGCACTGCAGGAGGGGGAGCACGGGGAGACCGAACCGGTGGGACGCCCGTGCGGCCCAGGGG
>JACXUW010000217.1 GCA_014763705.1 Micrococcales bacterium
GGCGCACGGTCTCGAGGACGTCACGCACCGCACCGGTCGGGATGCCGGTCGGGAAGGCGCGCACCGGGACCGACGGCACCGCGTGGACCGGCACCCCGGCGTGCTCGTGCGGCGCCGGCCGGGGGCAGACGACGGAGACCCGGTGGCCCGCGGCGGAGAGGCACTCCACCGCGCGGCAGACCGAGGTCGTCACGCCGTTGAGGGTCGGGAGGAAGGACTCGGTGACGACGACGACGCGCACGGACCCCAGCGTCGGCGGTCCGCACGGCCGGCCGGCCACGACGAGGTGGGTGTCGGGTGACCGGCCGGTGACGGGATACCCTCGGCGCCATGCCTGAGGTCGAGGGGTTCTGGGCCGTCGTCCCGGCCGGCGGAGCGGGCACCCGGCTCTGGCCGCTGAGCCGCGCCGGCCACCCGAAGTTCCTCCTCGACCTCACCGGCACCGGGCGCTCGCTGCTCCAGGGGACCCTCGACCGGCTCGCGCCGCTCACCGGCGACCACGTCGTCGTCGTCACCGGCGCGGTGCACGCCGACGCCGTCCGCGGCCAGCTGCCCGGGCTGCCGGCCGACCGGGTGCTCGCCGAGCCAGCGCCGCGCGACTCGATGGCCGCCATCGGGCTCGCGGCCGCCGTCGTCGAGCGCACCGACCCCGACGCCGTCATCGGCTCGTTCGCCGCCGACCACGTCATCCCGGACGCCGACGCGTTCCGCACCGCGGTTCGCGAGGCCGTCGACGTCGCCCGTGGCGGTCACCTCGTCACGCTCGGGGTCGAGCCCACCCACCCCGCCACCGGCTTCGGCTACATCCGGGCGGGGGAGCGGCTCGACGGCTTCCCGACGGCCCTGCGCGCGGTCGAGTTCGTCGAGAAACCGGACGCCGAGCGGGCCGCCGGGTACCTCGCCGCCGGTGGGTACCGGTGGAACGCAGGGATGTTCGTCGCCCGTGCCACCGTGCTGCTCGACCTCCTGCACACCTGGCACCCCGACCTCGCCGACGGCCTGCGGGCCATCGCCGCCGAGCCGTCCCGGCTCGACGAGCTGTGGCCCGGGCTCACCCGCATCGCCATCGACCACGCCGTCGCCGAGCCGGCCGCGGCCGCCGGTCACGTCGACGTCGTCCCACCCGAAGGGCGCCGGGACGACGTCGGCGACTTCGCGAGCCTCTCGGCGCTGCTGCCCGGCGGTGACGGTCCGCACGTGCTCGGTGACGCCGACGCGGTGACGGCGCTCGGGAGCAGCGGCCTCGTCGTGGCCGGCGGTGCTCGCCGCGTCGCGGTCGTCGGGATGGACGACGTCGTCGTCGTCGACACCCCGGACGCCGTCCTCGTCACGACCCGGGCGCGGGCCCAGGAGGTCAAGGCGGTCGTCGACGCCCTGCGGGCCGAGGGGCGCGAGGACCTCCTCTGAGCCGGGTCACCCGTTCGGCCCCCGTTTCCGAGCGGCGTCACCGGCGCAGGCGGCCGACCCGCTAGCGTTCGGGCGGCGTGGCCGCCCGGAGCGGCCACGCTATCGAGCCAGCGCCCCGGCGGACCGCCCGGCGCCCGACAGGGGGAGAGACCACGATGTCCTCGACCGAACCGCCCACCGAACCGCGCTCGGAATCGCGCACCGAACCGCCCAGCGGCCCGCTGCGCGGGCCCGACCGCTCCTTCGGGTGGCCGGCCCACGAGAGCGTCGGCGGCGTCGACCCGGCCGCCGGACCCGTCGTCGTCGAGGAGACCACCACCGGGTCGCGTCGCGGCCTCGGGCGCGGGCTCGTCCTCGGCGGCGCGGCTGCCCTCCTCGCCCTCGGCGGCGCCGGCGCCTGGGCCTGGACCGCGCTCGGCGGCGGTGGGGAGCGCCCGGCCGACGCCCTGCCCGCGACGACGTTCGCCTACCTCGCCGTCGACCTCGACCCCGCCGCGGGCCAGAAGCTCGAGGCGCTGCGCACCCTCTCGAAGTTCCCCGGCCTCGCCGACCAGGGTGTCTCGGAGGACAAGGACCTCGGGACGACCCTCACCGACCTCCTCGTCGACAAGGGCTCCTGCACGAACCTCGACCCGAAGCGCGACGTGTCGTCGTGGCTCGGGCAGCGTGCGGCCGTCGCCGCCGTGACGGTCGGCAGCGACTCGGTGCCGGTGGGCGTCGTGCAGGTGAGCGACGAGTCGGCGGCGGGCAAGGGCCTGCTCGCCCTCCTCGCCTGCTCGGAGAGCCACGACGCCAAGGACACGAGCGGCCTGACGCCCACCTGGGTCCTGCGCGACGGCTGGGCCTACATCGCCCAGGACGCCGACACCGCGACGCGCGTCGCCGACGCCGCCGACGGCACGACCCTCGCGCAGTCGCGCGACTTCACCGAGTGGACCGGGAAGGTCGGCGAGCAGGGGCTCGCCACCGTCTACCTCGCCCCCAAGCCGGGCGCGCAGATCCGCTCCCTCGTGAAGTCCTTCGACCTCGGCTCGGAGGCCGCGAACCTCGACGCCGTGACGGCGCAGTACGACTCGTTCCAGGGCGGAGCGGCGACGCTGCGCTTCGCCGACGGCGGCATCGAGCTGGAGGCCGCCGGTGGCCTCGACGACACGACCCGCGGGATGCTCGGCAAGGGCGTCGGCCCGGCGCTGTCGACGCTGCCCGACGACACGCTCGCCGCGGTGGCGGTCAGCCCGGCCAAGGGCTGGGTCGACACCCAGTTCGCGCAGGCGGCCCGTGGGGCGAAGACCGACGTCGAGGACTTCTACTCGAGCATCGAGAAGTCGACCGGGCTCGCGATGCCCGAGGACCTCGAGACGCTCTTCGGGTCGGCGACCGTCCTGTCCCTCGGTGGCTCCTTCGACCCGGCCGCCGTCGACGCCGGCGGCCCGGAGGCGCTGCCGCTCGCGGCGAAGATCGTCGGCGACCCCGCCGGCATCTCGAGGGTCGTCGGCCACTTCGCCTCCACCGACCCGTCGCTCCAGACGCTCCTCGCGATGACGTTCGTCGGCGACGACACCGTCATCGTCGGGCCGAGCGGGGCGTACCGGGGCGCCCTCGCGACCGGCGGGAAGCTCGGCGACTCGGCCGCGTTCCGGTCCGTCGTCCCGCACGCGGACACCGCGGTCGTGGCCTTCTACCTCGACGTCGACGGCAAGGACAACTGGCTGGCGAACCTCGCGAAGGACGAGCCGGACGTCGCGAAGAACCTCGAGCCCCTCAAGGCGGTGGGCCTGTCGGTGTGGCCCGACGGCGACACCATCCACAGCCGCCTCCGGGTCACGACCGACTGACGGTCCTTCCCCGACCGGTCCGGCCGGCGCGACGTCAGGCGACGTCGCGCCGGCCGTAGGCCATCCCGCCGGCGGCGGTCAGCGCGGCCGCCACGAGGGTCATGACGACGGCCGCGAGCGCCGCGAAGTCGCCGCCCGGCAGCTGGCTGAGGTGCGCGAACGGGGAGACGTCGACGAGCCAGCCCGGCAGGTCCATCGTCGGGCCGAGCTCGCCGAGGACGAACCCGACGAGCAGCAGCGCCCACGCGAGGGGTGCGAAGCGCGGCCGGGCGCCGACGAGCAGGGCGGCCACGCCGACGAGCAGCCAGATGGCGGGCAGCGTGGCGAGGAACGCGCCGAGCACGGCACCGAGGGCCGGCGCGGACGCGCTGGCGAGCGGGCCGACGACCCCGACGGTGAGGCCGATGACGAGCATGAAGAGTGTCGTCGCGGCGACCGCGACCGCGACGTGCGCCGCGTACCAGCGGGTGCGGCTCGTCGGCGTCGCGAGCACGGACTCGCCGATCCCGAGGCGCTCGGCCGCGGCCAGGCGCAGCACGAGGGCGATGCCCGCCGCCGCGACCGCGACGGCGACGAACTTCGTCTCGCTCGCGAGGTAGATGTCCTCGAGCGTGCCGGCCGAGCCACCGAGCGCCTCGAGGAACCGCTTCATCTCGGTGTTGCTCGCGAGGTCGCCCACCGCGCTGAGCAGCGAGCCGAGGACGACCCCACCGGTGACCAGCCCGACGAGCCAGCCGACGACGGTCCCGGTGGCCAGCCGGGAGACCAGCCCGAGCGGGCTGGACAGCAGCGAACCCCCGCGCGCCGGCCCGAGCCGGGTCGGGAGGACGCCGGCGCCGAGGTCGCGGCGCTCGAGCACGGCGAACCCGGCGGCGACGCCGGCGACGAGGACGACGAGCCCCAGCCCGAGGATCCACAGCCGGTCCTGCCCGTACGGCTCGACCCGGCCGGCCCAGCCGAGCGGTGAGAGCCACCCGAGGGCGTGGACGACGCCGCCGTCGACCGAGTCGGCCGCGGCGCGCATCAGGTAGGTGACGCCGAGGAAGCCGAAGGCGAGCCCGCCGGCGCCCCGGGTCGTCGAGGCGAGCTGGACGGCGAGGGCGGTCACCCCGACCTGGGCGAGCCCGGCGGTGGCCCACGAGACGCCGAAGGCGACCGACCCGGTCGGGTCCATCCCGAGGGCGGCGAGGCCGAGCGTGGACAGGAGGCTCGCGAGGACGACGGCGGTGACGGCGACGACGAGGGCGGCGGCGAGCGGCGCCCAGCGGCCGACCGCGCCGGCCCCGACCAGCTCGAGCCGGCCCTCCTCCTCCTCGGTGCGGGTGTGCCGGCGGACGATGACGAGCCCGAGGATCGCGGTGAGGACCGCGCCCATCATGATCGTCTTGAAGACGGCGAGGGCGTCGGCGTCGGCCGCGCTGATCGGCCCGTACATCGCGACGACCGCGGGGTTGCGGACGATGTCGGCGAGGCCGGCCTGCGCCGAGGCGGCGTCCGGGAAGAGGGCGAGGGTCGCCTGGGCCGAGCCGACCGAGAGCAGCACGAGCCCGAGCACGCTCGCGGGGACGATGATGCGGTCGCGCCGCCACGCGAGCCGGAGCAGCCGGCCGAGCCCGGCGAGCCGGCCGGTCATGCCGGCACCTCCTCCGGGGCGGCGGCCGGGGTCGACTGGTAGCGGGCGAGGAAGAGCTCCTCGAGGGTGGGGGGCTGGCAGGTGAGGCCGGTGACGCCGCGCGGCGCGAGCGCGCTGACGAGGTCGTCGAGGTGCTCGGCGTCGACGGTGAGGTGGAGGGTCGAGCCGTCGACCGAGACGTCGTGGGTGCCGGGCCAGCCCGCGACCTCGGCGACCGACGGCATGTCGCGCAGCTCGGCGCGGACCGTGGTGCGGGTCAGGTGGCGCAGCTCGTCGAGGGTGCCGGAGTCGACGACCTTGCCGGCGCGCACGATGCTCACGCGCTCGCAGGCGCGCTCGACCTCGCTGAGGATGTGGCTGGAGAGGAGCACGGTGCGTCCGCGCTCGCGCAGGGCGGCGAGCTCGGCCTGGAAGACCTGCTCCATCAGCGGGTCGAGGCCGGCGGTCGGCTCGTCGAGGACGAGCAGCGGGGCCTCGCTCGCGAGGGCGGCGACGAGGGCGACCTTCTGCCGGTTGCCCTTGCTGTAGGCCTTGCCCTTCTTGGTCTCGTCGAGCTCGAAGGCCTCGACGAGACGGCGGCGCCGGGTGTCGTCGAGGCCGCCGCGCAGCCGGCCGAGGAGGTCGATCGTCTCGCCGCCGGAGAGCGTGGGCCACAGGACGACGTCACCGGGGACGTAGGCGAGGCTGCGGTGCAGGTCGGTGCTGTCGTGCCACGGGTCGCGGCCGAGCACGGTCGCGGTGCCGCCGTCCGAGCGGAGCAGGCCGAGGAGGATGCGCAGGGTGGTCGACTTGCCGGCGCCGTTCGGGCCGAGGAAGCCGTGCACCTCGCCCTCGCGCACGACGAGGTCGAGGCCGTCGAGGGCGGTGGTGCGCCCGAAGGTCTTGCGGAGTCCGGAGACGGAGATGGCGTCGGTCACGTCGTCGACGGTACACCTTCTTCACAAGGTTGTGAATGTTGTAATGTTCGAGGCGTGAC
>JACXUW010000681.1 GCA_014763705.1 Micrococcales bacterium
GGGATGGGGTGGGTGGCGATGCCGAACGCCTCGAGCCGGGCGGTCGTCACATAGAGGTCGCCGGTGTGGTGCAGCACCCGCAGGCCCTCCCGGTCCAGCCGGCCCGGCATCGCCACCCACCCCATCCCGCGGGCCCGCAGGTAGGCCTCCATGGCCCGGCGCTGCGGCCCCTCCCCCGCGACCGTGGCCCGCAGCGGCACCGCCGGGTCGAGCGCGGCCCGGGCCTCGTGCAGCGCGCCGAGGAGGGCGAGCGGCCGCTTGCGGGTGACCAGCCGCATCGCCGTGACGACGTGCACCGGCTCCCCGGGGGCGCGGCCCGGCCGGTGCGGGTCCGGTGCCCACCACGCGGCGTCGACGCCGTTGTTGAGGACCCCCACCTCGGCGCCGCCGGCGACCGCCCGGACCTGCCCGGCGGCCATCCGGGAGACGGCGCTCAGCGCGGCGCCGTGACGGACCCAGCGCCGCAGGTGCCCGGTCGCCCGGAACGCCGGCGCCCACCGTCCGAGCACGCAGTGGAAGGTCGCCGCGACCGGCAGCCCGAGGCCCTGGGTGGTGCGCACGAGGTCGGTGGCGAAGGGGCTGACCACCCCGAGGTGGGCGTGCGCGACGTCGAACCGCCCGGCGAGCAGCCGGCGCCGCACCTCCCGGGGCGCGACCGGGTTGACCGGCACGCCGCCCGGCAGCCGCAGGGCCATCCGGTGGACGACGACGCCGTCCTGCTCCTCGGTGCGCAGCCCGTGCCGCTCGCCGTGCGGGCCGGTCGTCGCGGTGAACACCTCGACGTCGTGGCCGGCCCGGGCCAGGTGGTGCGCGAGGTCGTGCACCTGCCGCTCGATGCCCCCCAGGCGCGGCGGGTAGCAGTCCGACAGGAGGGCGACCTTCACGAGGGTCCACCCTGCCATGCGCGAGGATGGGCCACGATGTCCCGCACGCTCGTGGCGTTCCACGCCCATCCCGACGACGAGGCCCTCCTCACGGCGGGCACGATGGCCCGCGCCGCAGCGGAGGGCCACCGGGTCGTCCTCGTGCTCGCGACCGACGGCGGCGCCGGCCTCGCGGCCGCGGACCTGCGCCGCGACGGGCTCGGCCGGCTCCGGCTCGCCGAGGCGTCCGCGTCGGCGGCGGCGCTCGGGGTGGCCCGGGTCGA
>JACXUW010000218.1 GCA_014763705.1 Micrococcales bacterium
CGTCGTCGGCGTCGGTGGCGATCGTGAAGGTCACGGTCGTCGGGCCGATGCCCACCGGCGCCTCGCGGTCCACCCCGAGGGTGCCCCGGGCGTCGACGGTGCTCTCGGCGACCGCGTGGACCTCACCGAGTCGGAGGTCCATCGCGGTCGCGACGCTGCGCAGGGTGACCCCGGCACAGGCCAGCAGCGCCTCGAGCAGCATGTCGCCGCTGCACGCGTCGGAGCCGTCGCCACCGGTCGCCGGGTGCAGTCCGGCTCGCACCGGTCCGGCGAAGCCGTCGACGGTGCACGTGATGCCGTCGTCGCGGAAGTCCGCGCTCGCGCGCAGTGGGAAGACGGCCGTGGTCGGGTCGGCGGTGTAGCGCTCGCGCAGCGGGGCCTGGAGCTGGCGGAGCTCGGCACGGTTCATCCCCCCAGCCAAGCACCCCGCGGCCGGTCGTGGCACCCCCCTGCCCGCAGGTCCCGGCGAGGACGGCCGGTCACTGCCGGTCGGCGCCGCCCGGCTCCGGATGCTCCCGCGCGTACACCTCGAGGTCGACCGCCTTGGCGGACAGCCAGACCTGCCGGCCGGGGCCCAGGTCGAGCTCGGCGACCGCAGCCGGGGTCACGTCGACGAGGACCGACGGGGCTCCCTCGAGGTCGAGCCGGACCCGGTCGGTGAGCAGCGTCAGCCCGGCGACCGTGGCGGGCCAGGTGTTGCGCGCGCTCGAGGCCTGCGGCGGCCGGGTGCTCACGGTCACCGCCGAGGGCCGGAGGGCGACGAGCACCTCGCCCCGCTCGTCGTGGTCGGGGACGACGAGCGACCCGCCGTCGGCGAGCGCCACCGTGCCGCCGTCGACCCGCCCGGCGTAGAGGTTGAGCCCGACGAGCCGGGCGACGTACTCGGTGGCCGGCCGCCGGGCGACCTCGGCCGGCGGCCCCTCTTGGACGACGCGGCCGTGCTCGAGGACGACGAGCCGGTCCGCGAGGACCAGAGCCTCGAGGGGGTCGTGGGTGACGACGAGGCAGGGGCCGGGGAAGTCGGCGAGGTGGTCCTTGAGCTCGCTCTGCACGTCGAGGCGGGTGCGGGCGTCGAGTGCCGAGAGCGGCTCGTCGAGGAGCAGGACGTCCGGGTCGCCGGCGAGCGCCCGGGCCAGGGCGACCCGCTGGGCCTGTCCGCCGGACAGCCGGTCGGGGCGCCGGCCGGCCAGCTCGGCGAGCCCCAGCCGGTCCAGCCAGGCCCGGGCCGCCTCGCGCGCCGCCGCCCGGCCCCTCCCGCGGACCCGCGGCCCGAAGGCGACGTTGTCGAGGACGCCGAGGTGCGGGAAGAGGCGGTAGTCCTGGAAGACGACGCCGACCCGCCGCTCGGCCGCCTCGACGAAGCGGCCGCTCGCGGCATCGTCGAGGACGTTCTCCCCCAGTGAGATCCGGCCACCCGAGACCGGGACCAGGCCCGCCACGGCACCGAGCAGGGTCGACTTGCCCGCACCGTTGGGCCCGAGCACGGCGACCACCTCGCCGGGTGCGGCGGTGACGGACGCCTCGAGGGTGAAGGTGCCCCGGTGCACGGTGACCTCGACCGCCAGCCCGCCCGTGCCGGTGGCCGGTGTCACGAGGTCACCCCGCCGCGGACCCAGCGCTCGCGCAGCGTGACGAGCACGGCGACCGAGACGAGGAGGAGGACCAGGCCGAGGAGGATCGCGGCATCGGGGTCGGTCTCGAGCGCGTAGTAGACGGCGATGGGCATCGTCTGGGTGCGCCCGGGAAAGCTGCCGGCGAAGGTGATCGTCGCCCCGAACTCCCCGAGCGCCCGGGCCCAGCAGAGGACCGCCCCGGCGGCGAGCGACGGCGCGACCATCGGCAGGGTGACCCGGCGGAAGACGGTCATCCGGCGGGCGCCCAGCGTGGCGGCGGCGTCCTCGTAGCCCCGGTCGGCCGCGCGCAGGGCCCCCTCGACGGTGACGACGAGGAAGGGCATCGCGACGAACGTCTCGGCCATCACCACCGCGGCCGAGGTGAACGGGAGGGTGATGCCGAACCAGGCGTCGAGGTACCGGCCGAGGATGCCGGTGCGCCCGAAGGCCATGAGCAGCGCGACGCCGCCGACGACCGGCGGCAGGACGAGCGGCAGGGTGACCAGCGCCCGGAGTAGCCGCAGGCCGGGGACGCTGCTGCGGGCCAGGACCCACGCGAGGGGCACGCCGACGACGAGCGCGATGGCCGTGGCGAGGGTCGAGGTCCACAACGAGAGGCGCAGCGCCTCGCCGGCCCGCGAGCCGTGCAGGATCGGCCACGCGTCGCTCCACGGGGCGCGCAGGAGCAGGCCGAGGAGCGGGACGAGGAGGAACGCGACGGCCAGCAGGGCCGGGACGAGCAGCGGCGCCGGTGCCGAACGGGTGGTGTCCCCGCCGGCGGCGCGCCGCGCCCGGTCCCGTGCGGTGAGGGTCGTGGCCGACCCCCGGCCCCGGTCTCGCCGGGCCTCGGGTCGGTCCTCACGACCGGGTGCCGGTGCCGTCACGGCTGCCGGAACCCGGCCGCCGTGAGGACCTTCGCGCCGTCCGCGGACAGGACGTAGTCGACGAAGGCGGCGGCCAGCGGGGCGTTGGCGCTCTTGCTCAGCGCGGCGATCGGGTAGCTCGTCGAGGCGTTGACGTCCGTGGGGATCTCGATGCCCGTGACCTTGCCACCGGCGGCGCGGACGTCGGTGACGTAGACGACCCCGGCATCCACCTCGCCGAGCGTCACCTTGCCGAGCACCGACCGGACGTCCGGCTCCAGGGTGACCGGCGTGACGGTGAGGCCGGCGTTCGTGAACACCTTCGCGGCGGTCGACCCGCACGGCACCTGCGGCTGGCAGAGGGCGGTCTTGACGCCGGCGCTCGCCAACGAGTCGAGGCCGGTGACCCCGCCGGGGTTCGACGGCGGCACGGCGATCTCCATGACGTTCTCGGCGAAGGTCTTCGGGTCCTTCGCGTCCCCGGCCGCGACGACGGTGTCCATGTTCTTCACGCTCGCCGAGGCGAAGACGTCGGCCGGTGCGCCGGAGGTGATCTGGGTGGCCAGGGCGGAGCTCCCGCCGAAGCTCAGGGTCACCCGGACCCCGGGGTGCGCGGCCTCGAACTGCTGCGCGAGGGTCGTGAACGACTCGGTGAGCGAGGCCGCGGCGAGGACGGTGATGTCACCGGTCAGGGACGAGCGCGCGGTCGCGTCGGCGCTCGGACCCGTGCCCGCGCCGCGGTCGTCCGAGCCGCAGCCGGCGAGGCCGACCCCGGCCACGGCGACAAGCAGGAAGGTGACGACGCGACGCACGGCGGCTCCTGGACGGTCGGGTGGTGGTGGGCCGGTCGCGGTCAGCGGGTCCGGGGGATCTCGACGGAGACGTTGGTGGCCTTGACGGCGGCCACGGCGAGCACGCCCGGCTCGAGACCGAGCTCGTCGGCGGCCTCCCGGGTCATGAGCGACACGAAGCGGTGCGGTCCGGCCTGGATGTCGACCTGGGCCATGACGCCGTCCTTGACGACGCGGGTGACGAGGCCCGGGAAGCGGTTGCGCAGCGAGGCGGCGGCGACGTCGCCGGTCTCGAGGTGGGCTGCCTCGCGGGCCAGCTCCTCGGCGAACCGGGCCAGCACGTCGCCCCGCACGGCCCGCCGGCCGGCGTCGTCGGTCGTCGTCTCGATGCGCCCGGCGTCCGCCCAGCGGCGCACGGTGTCGTCGCTGGTGCCGAGCAGGTCCGCAGCCTCGCGGATCCGGAAGAGGTGCACGAGAACAGCCTAACCCGCATCTGCTCCTGTGTGGTCGATCTTCCGTCGAACTTGCGTCGCGAACAGCGATGCAGGGCCGCAGCGGCGGTTCAGCCGCCGAGGACCGTCAGCTCGTCCTCGGTGAGCATCCGGGAACGGATGACGAACCGGACGCCCTCCGGCGCCTCGAGCGAGAAGCCCGCGCCGCGCCCCGGCACGACGTCGATGGTCAGGTGCGTGTAGCGCCAGTACTCGAACTGGGGGCGCGAGATCCAGACGGGGACGGGGCGCTCGAGGTCGACGTCGAGCGCACCGAGGAACACGTCCTGGTCCCCGACGAGGAACTCGCCGTCCGGGTAGCACATCGGCGCCGACCCGTCGCAGCACCCGCCGGACTGGTGGAACATCAGCGGGCCGTGGGTGCCGGTGAGGCGACGCAGCAGCAGCGCCGCCCCACCGGTGACCGCGACCCGGCTCACGGTGGCCGGGGTCCCCATCGGCTCAGAAGAACCCGAGGGCGTCGGGGCTGTAGCTGACGAGGAGGTTCTTCGTCTGCTGGTAGTGCTCGAGCATCATCTTGTGGGTCTCGCGGCCGATGCCGGACTGCTTGTACCCGCCGAACGCGGCGTGCGCCGGGTACGCGTGGTAGTTGTTCGTCCAGACCCGGCCGGCCTTGATCTCACGGCCGGCACGGTAGGCCTGCGAGCCGTCGCGGCTCCACACCCCGGCGCCGAGGCCGTAGAGGGTGTCGTTGGCGATCTTCAGCGCGTCGGCCTCGTCGTCGAAGCGGGTGACCGACACGACCGGTCCGAAGATCTCCTCCTGGAAGACCCGCATCGAGTTCTCGCCCTCGAAGACCGTCGGCTGCACGTAGTAGCCACCGGAGAGCTCGCCGCCGAGGTCGGCCCGGGCGCCGCCGATGAGGACCTTCGCGCCCTCCTGCTTGCCGATGTCGATGTAGGAGAGGATCTTCTCGAGCTGGTCGTTGCTGGCCTGCGCGCCGATCATCGTCTCGGTGTCGAGCGGGTTGCCCTGGACGATCTTCGCGACGCGGTCGACGGCGTCCTGGAGGAACTCGTCGTAGATCGAGGACTGGATGAGCGCCCGGCTCGGGCAGGTGCAGACCTCGCCCTGGTTGAGCGCGAAGAGCGCGAAGCCCTCGAGTGCCTTGTCGTAGAACGAGTCCCGCGCCCGAGCGACGTCCTCGAAGAAGATGTTCGGGCTCTTGCCGCCGAGCTCGAGGGTCACCGGGATGAGGTTCTGGCTGGCGTACTGCATGATCAGCCGGCCGGTCGTCGTCTCGCCGGTGAAGGCGACCTTGGCGATGCGGGGGCTGCTCGCGAGCGGCTTCCCGGCCTCGACGCCGAAGCCGTTGACGACGTTGAGCACGCCGTCCGGCAGCAGGTCGCCGACGAGCTCCATGAGCTTGAGGATGGACCACGGGGTCTGCTCGGCCGGCTTGAGGACGACGCAGTTGCCGGCGGCGAGGGCGGGGGCCAGCTTCCAGACCGCCATGAGGATCGGGAAGTTCCACGGGATGATCTGCGCGACGACGCCCAGCGGCTCGTGGATGTGGTACGCCACGGTGTACTCGTCGATCTCGCCGATCGAACCCTCTTGTGCCCGAACGGCACCCGCGAAGTAGCGGAAGTGGTCGATGGCGAGCGGGAGGTCGGCGGCGAGGGTCTCGCGCACCGGCTTGCCGTTGTCCCACGTCTCGATGACGGCGAGGTCCTCGAGGTGCGCCTCCATCCGGTCGGCGATCTTCAGCAGGATGTTGGAGCGCTCGGTGGCGCTGGTGCGGCCCCAGGCCTCGGCGGCGCCGTGCGCGGCGTCGAGGGCGAGCTCGACGTCCTCGGCGGTGCCGCGGGCGATCTCGGTGAACGCCTGGCCGGTGACCGGCGTGATGTTCTCGAAGTAGGCGCCCTTGACCGGCGGGACCCACTGTCCGCCGATGTAGTTCTCGTAGCGGCTCTTGACCTCGATGCCGCTGCCTTCGCGGCCGGGCGGGGTGTACGTCGTCATTGACTCGATCTCCTTCGATCGTCGGGACCCGTCAGCGGGTTGCCGGCGACCGTAGGCGGCGCGACGTTGCAACCACGCTGCACCGCC
>JACXUW010000682.1 GCA_014763705.1 Micrococcales bacterium
GTGAGGAACCGCGCGCGCCGGCGCACCGCCGGGGCGCTGGTCGTCGCACTCGTCGCCGGTGGGCTCGGCTACGCCGCGGTCGCGAGCGACGGGACGACCGTCCACGAGGCCGACCTCAACGACGCCGGCGTCTGGGTCAGCTCGGCGGCGCAGGGGAAGTTCGCCAAGGCCAACGTCCCGATCGGCCAGCTGGACACCGGCGTCGCGACCGACGCCGGCGCCGGCAGCGGGCTCGACGTCCTCCAGGACGGCGCGGCCGTCCTCGGCCTCTCGACCGACACCGGTGAGCTGTTCCCCCTCGACGTGCACACATCGACCGCCGGCGACCCGGCGGCGACGGTCCCCGCGGTCAAGCCGGTCCCGGGCCGCTGGAGCCCGGCCCCGGTCGACCTGCGCGGCGGCACGCTCGCCCTCCTCGACCCGGCGAGCGGCAAGCTCTACGCCCAGCGGGTCGACCCGCGCTCGGGCACCACGGACCTGCCGGGGGTCGCCACCGGCGCGAAGCCGGTTGCGTCGGTCGGGCGCGACGCGGCGATCGCCGTCGACCTCGGCGGCACGATCCACGCCGTCTCCGGCGCGGACGGCACGGTCACCACGGTCCGGCCCACCTCGACCGGGTTCGGCGCCCCGACGGTCACCCGCTCGGCGCTGCGCAGCCCCCGGCCCGACATCACCGCGGTCGGGTCCACCTGGGTCGCCTACGACGCCGGGACCGACCGCCTCTACACCGCCGACCAGCCGGACGGCTTCGACGCCAAGCTGACCACCGACACCTCGCGGCTCGCCGCCCTCCAGGTCCCCGGCCCGGAGGCCGACACCGTCGTCGTCGAGTCGGTGACCCGGGCCGCGCAGGTGCCGCTCGACGGCGGCCTGTCGCCCGGTGGCGTCGTCGTCTCCGAGCAGGTCAACCGCGTGCCGGGCACGACCCTCGTCTCGCGCCCGGTCGTCCTCGACGGCTGCGTGCACGCGGCGTGGGCCGAGGAGACCCAGGTCTTCTACGGCGCGAACTGTGGCCGGGCGGGTGACGAGCCGACCGCCACCCTCCCCGCGGACGGCCCCGAGCCGATCCGCTCGGGCGTCGCCCTGCGCGTCAACCGCGGGCTCGTCGTCCTCAACGAGCTCGACAACGGCGGTGTCTGGGAC